>NZ_LR777654.1:600000-900000 GCF_902806995.1 Chlamydiifrater volucris
TGAATTTCTGCTAGAGTAGTTACCTTTTGAGTCCTCGTAGCTCAGTAGGATAGAGCGGTTGCCTCCTAAGCAGCAGGCCATGCGTTCGAATCGCATCGAGGACGATTCTACGTGCTACCTTTTGGTCGTTTTAGTAACAACCTTTCCTCCACCCAAAGAGGTGGCGGCGGATTTGGTTGCTGGTTTTTCTAGAGAAACCTTTTTGTTTCCCCTCATTCCTAAATAAGCATGTATACCCTCTGCTATCCCTTTGGCCAAGCGCATTCTGTATCTACCATCCAATAGACACCCCCTTTCTTTGGGATTCGACAAAAAACCTGTCTCCACCAAAACAGCCGGCATCGTCGTCTCCCTGATGACAGCAAAATTGCCTACCTTAACCGCGCGAGACTTTAATGAACCACTTCTTTCCATCGCTTGCATGATTTGCTTACCTAACTCTTCTGATTGTCTGACTCTTGTTGCAGAAGCTCCCTTGCCATTGTAGAAGTATACCTCCGTGCCGTAAGCGGCGGTATTGGACGAATGATTGCAATGAATACTTACAAAAACATCTGCTCGACCAGAATTTGCCAAAGAAGCCCGACGATAAAGGTCCACGAAAACGTCTGATGTCCTCGTCATAATAGGGCGATACCCCATGCGTCGCAAATAATTTTGCGTAGCCACAGCCAAAGATAACGTTAGCTGCTTTTCTTCATAAAAAGGATTCTTTCCCGAAGTTCCTTGATCCTTGCCGCCATGACCCGCATCGATATAGATGACCTCAGACCGAGCTCCTCGTTGCGAGATGGCTGGATTACCCAAGCAAACAATAGGCAAAAATAAAAAGACTAACGCGTTAACAACTAGAGGCAATTGCAGCAAGAACCTCCTCCTTATCATCGAAAACAATCGTACGATGCTTAAAAATCTGATATGTCTCATGCCCCTTACCAGCAACGAGAACAATATCTTTATCCGAAGCAATAGACAAAGCATATTTTATTGCTTGTTTTCTGTCGATTTCGACACAGAAATTATCCTTAGAAAATCCGGAGCAAATTTCTTGAATAATACCTGCAGGATCTTCTGTACGAGGATTATCTGTTGTAACCACAGAAAACCCGTACTTCTCAGCAACTTGAGCCATTACCACACGCTTACCTTTATCTCTATCTCCTCCACAGCCAAAGACAATAATAATTCTTCCCCCTGTCGGAAGAAGAGACTTTAAAGCTACAAGAACATTCTCCAAAGCGTCCGGAGTATGAGCATAATCGACAAAAACAGGACAGGCACCGCCATCTATCCTCTCGAGACGCCCACGAGGAGCTTGACTAGTTTTCAGAATATATACAGCTTCCTCTAGAGAAAAACCAAAGTCTTCTACAGCTACGCAAAGAGCAGCTAGAACATTGTACACGTTGTGAAGACCTACTAGAGGCACCTTAGCTAATACTGATTCTCCTTTATACGAGACAGTAAAACAGGTCCCCTCGCTGCTTAAAACAATATTAGAAGCCGTCAAATCACAAGCATTTTCTATACCGTAGAACATAACCCTGGCTTCGGTTAAGGAAGCATATTTTTTAGCATACGGAGAATCACCGTTAAATATCGCCAAACTATTGGAGCTTAAGGAAGAAAACAACAACCCTTTAGCCTTCACATAGTTATCCCAAGTTTCGTGAAAATCCAAGTGATCCAAAGTCAAATTAGTAAAAATCGCAGTATGGAAAGGGATGTTTAATAATCTATCAAGAACCAAGCCTATGGAAGAAACTTCCATAGCCACGTTTTGAAGGCCATTCTTCACCATTTCACCCAGATACTTATATATTGAAGAAGCATCTGGCGTCGTCAAATCCCCCATTACTTTTTGAGCCCCTAAAACATATCCTAGAGTCCCCAAAGAACCACAAGGCGAGCCCATAGCATCAGACAAATGCTTAACTAGACTAACAACAGTAGTCTTTCCATTAGTGCCTGTAACGCCTACGATATGCATCTTTTTCTCCGGATAGCCATAACACTTTGCCGCTAACAAAGCCTCTATCAAGACAACTTCCTTAGAAACAATCTGCACAACGTTTAAAAAAGGATTATAAACTTCAGAAACGACGGCAACAGCGCCATTCTCTACTGCTTGCTTGGAAAAATCATTTCCATCAAACTTAGCCCCTTTCTTAGCTATGAAAACATCTCCATACCCCACAACCCTAGAATCTACAACAATGTGCCGAACTTCGATCCCCGAACAACTGCCATGAAGAACATATTCGACCTTTCCCAAACTTTTGAGCAATTCTGTCAGCTTCACTACCGATTCCACTCCTCAAATGACCGCTTCAAAGACTCCACAAACTCCCGACAGCCGCTTCCTTCTTTATCTGGAGAGACCCCCAGATAGGGAAGAACCCTTGAAGCTATCGCAGAAAACACAGGAGCTGCACAACGTCCACCCATATAGTTCTTCGTGCCATCCTCTAAGACAATATGAGCCGGATCATCAATAGAAACAAGCAAAACAAACTTAGGCAAAACATTTTTATCAAAATTAGCAGGAGAAAAACCAATAAATGAGGATATATGCCGATTCTTACAGTATTTACCCTCAAAAATTTTTTCTGAAGTGCCAGTTTTCCCTCCTGAAGAAAAATGTTTCATAGAAGCCCTAACCCCTGTTCCTCCTGGCAAAGTCGTTAAGCTCATAGCCCTAATAAGCTCCGAAACAGTACCATCAGAAAATAATTTTTCGGCTCCTCGCTCCTTTCGAATAGTATAACGCCTTCCCGTAGGAGTGCGAATCTCCTTAACAAGAGTAGGCTTCACTAAATACCCTCCATTTAATAGGGCAGAATAAGCAACAGCCATCTGTATGCCCGTTGCCATAATATTGTAGCCCATGGCTAACGAGTACGGTGTCGATAAACTCCACTCCGGACTTCCATTGGAATGAAAACGGTTAGGCGAAGGAACCATCCCTGGCGCTTCGGCAGGAATTTCCACTCCTGAAACTCCACCAAACCCCAGTGATAACAACTGCTTTCTATACCAATCCACTCCAAGTCTACTGACGATCCTATCGGCTAATTGAGCCATGTAAACATTAGATGATTTCTGGATAGCCATGTACATATTCAATCGCTTTCTTGGAGTGATGTCCTTTAAGGGCTTATTAGCTCTTCCCGGGAAAATAGTCCTAGTCACATCGATAGGATCTTGAGGAGAAAACAAGGGCTTCTCTCCTCTGCTTATCAATTCTTCATTGCCTTTCAAAGCCAAAGCAACAGTGATAGGCTTCATGATAGACCCAGGTTCAAATACATCACTAACTACGGACACTTTGGTATATTCAATCTTCTCTTTGTCATTGAAGTATTCTTTGTAGTCACCTGGATTAAAAAAAGGGTATTGAGCTAACGCTAAAATTTCCCCTGAGTAAGGGTCCATCATTATGACACGCCCCCCTTTAGCTTGTGCTGCCACGACCCCTTTTTCTAACTCTTCCTCTGCAATCGTTTGTATATGATGATTGATAGTAAGGAAGATATCAGACCCATCCCTTGGCATCTTAATCACTCTATCCAAATCAAGCCTGTTTAACGGAGACCTAAGTAATTTTCTCTCACCAGACTCTCCTTCTAAAACATGATTAAAATAAGCCTCAAGACCTCCTGTAGGGAAGGCTTTTCCTGTTTTTTCATCTTTGACCTCCCTTATGGTATGCAGAACTTGACCAAGAAGTTTCCCAAATGGGTAAGATCGCCGATAGTCTGTTACAAAATAAATTGCGTTAGAGGGAATCTTGCATTTTGCAGCAAATGGACGCCACCAACTCAATACTCTTTGTTTGCACTCCTTATCTTGCCAGGAAAACACTTTACGACTGCGAGACCTCTTATTCATTTCAGAAAGAATCATCTTTGTATCACCTTCCCCAACAAGAGACACAAGATGATCGGCTATTTCTTTCTTGTAAATGTCTGGTATAGATGCTGGATCCAAGAAAACATGAAATTTCGTCAAGTCAAGAGCTAAAGGACGAAAATCCTCTTCTTTGCTTTGATGAGGTAGAGCCGAGGCAAAAAAAGTCCCTCGACGAAAAGGCTCTTTAACACGGAATTCATGTTGCATAGAAGCCTCAGAAGACCATTTGTCTCCACTAATAATTTGGATCTCGTAATAGCGCGCTATCAGTAGAGAATAGAGAAAGAAAAGCCCTATCACAATAAAAATTAATCGCTTTTTCTTTATCATCCGGCATCAAGAAAAACTAAAGAATCGATGGTCGGGTAGTGTAACCCTTCATATTCTGGAAGTGAAGCAATTTCCATTAAATTCTCTGAACTTTCATATCTCTCTATAATAAAAGATAGGGAAACATTTTCTTCTTCTAGTTCTCTTAGATCTGCGGATGTTCTTGGAATAGCCAAACGAACCTTAGTAATCTCATTTTGTTTGTTCACATAAGAATACATGAGAATCGCTGAGAACAAACAACACGCAGCCAAACGAAAGAATAATAACTTATGCATCAAATCAACTTTTCTCAAAACACCGCAATTTTGCTGACCGAGACCTCGGATTTCTCCGAACTTCCTCCCTAGAAGGCATGATTACCTTCTTGGTGACGACAAAACCCACCCCCTTCTTTTCCGCCTCCCTAAAAAAGTTCTTTACAGGACGATCTTCTGAACTGCAAAAGGAAATTATGACCATCCTACCTCCTGGAGAAAGGACATCCGTGGATAGAGAAAGCAAAGAATTCAGCTGTTCCCATTCGTTATTCACATAAACACGAAGCGCTTGAAAAAGCAATGTTAAAGGATGGATTTTTTTTCTTAATCTGTAGGAAGGAAAAACTTTTACTGTAGCTTCTTTCAAATCATTGACTGTCAAAATCTTCTTCCTTTTTCGATAAGCAACTATGGCTTTGGCTGCATTTTTCCACGAAGGTTCTTCTCCATACAGACGAAAAATATCCCCTAACTCCTTTTCTGTCCTACCATTTAGTACGTCTGAGGCTGTCTCCCCTCTTGAGATGTCCATACGCATATCCAAAGGAGCATCCCAACGAAAACTAAATCCTCGATGAGGATCATCTAGTTGCATGGAAGACATTCCCAAATCTGCCAACAATCCATCAATACTGTTGCTTTTTAAATGATCTCTCAGCTCCGAAAAAGAAGCTTTGCACAGGGAGACTCTGTTGGAAAATTTCTCCAAACGTTGAGATGATATCTCTAATGAGGAAGCATCCCTATCAAATCCCTTGTACTCTTTAATGCTAGTGAATTCTGTCAAAAAAGCTTCAGCGTGCCCTCCAGCTCCTACGGTTACATCACAAAAAACTTCTGGACTCTTCAAAGAAAAACAATCCAGACATTCTCTGACCATTACCGAAACATGAGGAAATTCTGTCGAATTCACGTAAAACCTTTGCCTAAATAAACAAGAACTTCAAAAAAGACACACCTGGCATATTAGCGTCAAAGTAGACTTTTTGAATAACGAGTGTACTTAATAGGATAGGATTTGAAAAGAGAAAACAAATCTTTTCATTACTATCTATCACATCAAAAACTAAAGAAACAATTTAATTTCCATAAAAACTAAAACAAAAAACTATAACACCAAAAACAAGATGTTGACTTTTTCTATCCTGAATATATCATCTAGTTTTGTGTGACCGAAAGTTTGAAAACAAAAACCTCCAGAATTCTTATAGAGCAGGTGCGTCGTGGTTGAAATTTTTAATTATAACACCTCAGTATATGAGAGATATGCATCCGAAACAAAAATTATCAATGACTTTCGCAAAGAGTTAAATCTAGATGCCACCTTTATTCGGGACGTTGCCGGTCATACCAGGATTTTAGATTTCACTCCTAAACCTTCAGCATTGACAACTCTCATGGGATTGGATCAGAAGACCCAATGGGCGTTCTTTTCCCCTCCCCCAGGGTATTTTAAACAACGTTTTTCCACTCCTTACATTGCACCTTCGCTAGGGTCTTCCGATAATCAAGATGCTGATATGGAAAAAATTTCTTCTTTTCTTAAGATCTTGACTAATGGAAGATTTGACTACAAAAGCCGGGTCAATGGATCCTTCGATCAGCAAAACCCTGGTGACCACGAAGACGATGAAAATGACGAAGAGGAAGATCCTAAAATCCAGGAAGGGAAAACCCTTTTGAAGGCTTTAGATTTTGGTGTAAAGTCTTCCAATGTCATGATCGACTACATAATTTCTCGTATTTTCCAATTTGTTCAAGGGTAAGGTTATGATCGATAACGAATGGAAAGCTATTTTAGGATGGGAAGATGACCACTTGGAAGAACTTCGGATTGCTGGGTACTCCTTTTTGCGACAAGGTCACTACAAGAAAGCCTTACTATTCTTTGAGGCATTAGTTATTTTAGATCCTGTCAGTGCCTATGATCACCAAATTTTAGGAGCCCTTTATCTACAGCTGGGGGAAAACCAGAAGGCTCTTGAAACACTAGATAAGGCCCTGCGCCTCAAAGGCGATCATCTTCCAACACTTATTAACAAGACGAAAGCTCTTTTCTGTTTGAACAGAACAGCTGAAGCAGCTGCCATTGCCAATTATCTAAAGACATGTCCAGATTCCGTCATAGCCAATGATGCCGAAGCTTTGTTAATGAGTTACGTTAAGAAAGATAGTCAAACTAAGAAAGTTCCTGTTCTTTCTGCCTAACTCTTTTTCACAAAATTATTGATTGCTTATCAAGCCCAGTGGTACATTGGCATTTCCGTTCGCTTGGAAGTCTTATACCTTTGCGGGCGAGCCGACCTTCGTATTTTTATCTGAAGAGAGTATCATGTTAACTTGCAACGAGTGCAGCACCTGGGAGCAATTTGTCAACTACGTCAAGACACGTTGTTCAGACACAGCTTTCGAGAATTGGATAGCTCCCATCCGAGTTTTAGAAGAAACTTCAACTCTAATACGTCTTGAAGTTCCAAACATTTTCGTCCAAAACTATCTCTTCGATAATTACAAAAAAGATCTTTGCTCTTTTGTTCCTGTAAATGCTGACGGGGAACCAGCTCTTGAATTTGTGGTGGTTGAAGCTAAGAAAGTTTCCATTTCTACCAGCGAGTCCGCACCTGTTACGAAGAATCCTTTTCAAGAAGAACTCTCTAAAGATTTCGAACTAAAACTCAATTCTTCCTACAAATTTGACAATTTTATTGAGGGTCCTTCTAACCAGTTTGTAAAATCAGCAGCTGTAGGCATCGCCAACAAACCAGGCAAGTCCTACAACCCCTTATTTATTCATGGTGGTGTAGGTCTGGGTAAGACGCATTTGCTTCACGCTATCGGGCACTACGTTCGCGAAAATCACAAAAAGCTTCGCGTTCACTGCATAACAACAGAAGCTTTTATCAATGACCTTGTACACCACTTAAAAGCTAAGTCCATAGATAAAATGAAAAATTTCTATCGCTCGTTAGATCTGTTACTAGTTGACGATATCCAGTTTCTTCAAAATCGACAAAATTTTGAGGAAGAGTTCTGTAATACTTTTGAATCTCTCATCAATATGAGCAAACAAATTGTTATCACTAGCGATAAACCACCCAGCCAATTAAAACTCTCAGAACGTATAATAGCTAGAATGGAATGGGGTCTCGTGGCTCATGTAGGAACTCCTGATTTAGAAACTAGGGTGGCTATTTTGCAGCACAAAGCTGAACAAAAAGGCCTGTCCGTGCCCAGCGAGGTAGCTTTCTTCATAGCCGATCGCGTGTATGGTAATGTACGTCAGCTGGAAGGCGCCATTAATAAACTAACTGCTTATTGTAGAGTCTTCGGTAAGCCTATAACAGAAGAAATTGTTCAGGATACTTTAAAAGAACTTTTTAAAGCTCCAGCAAAACAAAAAGTATCCGTAGAAAGCATTCTGAAAAGTGTATCAACTGTATTCCAAGTAAAAACACAAGATTTAAAGGGAAATTCTCGGACAAAGGAATGCCTATTAGCTCGACAAGTTGCCATGTATCTCGCAAAATCCTTGATCTCGGATTCTCTTTCTGCTATAGGGTCCGCGTTCGGAAAAACTCACTCAACAATTTTATATGCCTGTAAAAATATTGAACAACGTATCGCTGAAGACGACACTCTAAGACGACAAATAAATATCTGCCGCAGTAACATAGAGGCTTAATTTACTAAGAATGGAGAGACGTATGTTTCGGAGAACGACAAAAGGGTCTTTTGAGGATGTAACCACTCTGTATGAGGAGGATCCTTCATTAAGAAAAAAATTCTCTCCACATTATCAACAGGAGAATCGCATAGATGCTGCGGGATTGTATGAAGCTCCAAAATCTGTGGACACCACTTCCCACGCTTCAGTGTCTCCTATGGCTCAAGAGGAAACGACAAAGTGGTGTCCTTCGCCAGAAGAATCTGTTTCCATGTCTTTTAGGGAAGAACCAGAAACAACTCTAGGTGAAGGCGTGTCATTTAAAGGTGAATTGGTTTTCGAGAAGTTACTTCGTATTGATGGAACTTTCGAGGGCAAACTTGTCTCCGCGGGGAAAATCATCGTAGGCCCCACAGGCAAAGTAAAAGCTGATATTGATCTTGGAGAGGCCATCATTGAAGGCGTTGTAGAAGGCAATATTACAACCAGAGGAAAAGTTGAAGCCCGAGGTGAAGCCGTTATTATCGGAGATATCTCCGCCTCTTCGCTCTGTGTCGATGAAGGTGTTTCTATTACTGGTTACGTGTGCATCTCTCGCCCAGAATCTCCAAACACAGAGGACTCCAGTGATCAACAAATCTATTAGACAATAAAGTCAAAATATTGAAAGGCAAAACATATTTGTTTCAGAAAATTTTCTGAGTTTTTTGATGAGGAGCTTTTTCTCTTTTTCGGAAAAGGCTTCCGAACACACGAGCACTAATACTTTTTTCTTCTGTGAAATTTGATGAAGATTCTTTCGACGCAGAAAGAAAATTTTCCCTTCTGCGCCGTAATTTTTGGCAATCTGCTTCGTAGCTTGCCTGACAAGATCCGAAACTCCTCTCCAGTTGTGTGTCTCCACTCCTACAACAACTTCCGGATAAAAGCCTTCCATATTCACTCTGCGAATCATTGCTTCTATTAAAAAGTTTTGAGCGACTATTTTTCCCCTGCAAGCACTGAAAAGCATACGTCGTAGTACAGGAGAAAAAAGGAACATAGACCTCCAAAAACAAGACCTAAACGGTGTCAAATAACATGCACACTCAGATCCTTTAATTACTTCGGAAAAACATTGTAAACAACGTCCTTTCGAAGAAATGAACTGGAAAGATGCGAGGCAAGAAGGACATACAATATCCTCGCTACTCAAACGACATCCATAGCAAGTAACTGGGAAAAAAAAACGTATAAGATAAGACAATAGAGAAAACTTTGTCATTAGCATCCCTGACTCTATAATAGCGCCTAAAGGCCCCTTAATAAAAAAATCATTGGAAATTTCTATTTCTAAAATCCGAATAATTTGTTACGTTGTTGTTGTTTCTTTAGATAAAAGATACCGCATATTCGTTGCATGTTACGAAGATTTTTGGACTATTCGTTTCGTTTTGTTGAGAAAGACAAATTTAAGAAGTTTTTCCCTGTAGTAGATGCCTTAGACACGTTCTGCTATGAACCAACTCACCCTTGCTCTTCTCCACCCTTCATCAGAGACTCTGTGGACGTCAAACGGTGGATGATTATAGTCGTTTTTGCATTAATGCCAGCCATTTTTATGGCTGTTTGGAATTCGGGTTTGCAGCAAGTGGTCTATCTCTCAAAAAGTGCAAATCTTATGCAAGAGTTTATACTCTCCTCTAAAACCTTTTGGGGAGCTTTTTCTTTTGCTCTTCATCAGGGGATTTTTCTAAAGATTATACTCAAAGGTTTACAACTTTTCATCCCTTTGGTTGCTATTACTTACATAGTCGGAGGAACGTGCGAAGTCCTTTTTGCTATCAAAAGGAAACATAAAATTGCCGAGGGTTTGCTCGTCACAGGTATCCTCTATCCTCTGACTTTACCTCCTACAATTCCTTACTGGATGGCGGCCCTGGGAATTATTTTTGGTGTCGTTTTTGCTAAAGAGGTTTTCGGTGGCACGGGAATGAACGTTTTAAACCCTGCTCTTTCTGCACGAGCTTTCTTGTTCTTCACTTTCCCTGGTCGCATGACAGGGGACGTGTGGGTTGGCGGGGATCCTTCCTCCATCAAAAATAGTTTACATATCATGAACACAGACGCTCACAAGGCTATTTTCGATGGATTTTCCCAAGCCACCTGCTTGCAGACACTAAGCTCCACATCCTCTCTGATCAAACGTATTCATGTGGATACCATCGCCACTAATATCATGGAGACCTCTTCAGTTCCTACGATAGAATTTATCAAAGAGAAATTCGCTTTATGGAGTGAAAATCATCCTGGCGCTGTTTTAGGAAAATTATCCATTACTCAGCTGCAGGAGTTTCTTTCTACCCCCCTTTCTGAGGGAGGCTTAGGGATGCTTTCTTCTCAATTCGATTCTGCCTACGCAGCTACAGATCTTATCTACGGGACCGGCAAGTTTTCTTCCTCAAGCCTTTTCTGGGGCAATATTTTAGGAGCTTTTGGGGAGACTTCAACCTTTGCTTGTTTACTAGGGGCCCTCCTTTTAATCATAACAAGAATTGCCTCCTGGAGAACGATGTTGTCTTGTGTCCTAGGAGCTTTTCTTACAGCCTGGCTCTTCAAGCTAGGAAGTATTCTATTCTTTGATGGCTATGGCGCCTGGGCGCCGGCAAAATTTTTTATTCCTGCCTATCGGCACTTGTTTATGGGTGGACTAGCCTTTGGTTTTATCTTCATGGCTACAGATCCAGTGTCTTCCCCATCTATGAAGCTGGGCAAATGGCTTTACGGAGCATTCATAGGATTTTTGACAGTGTTTATACGTTTAATTAATCCCGCATATCCAGAAGGAGTCATGCTAGCTATCCTATTGGGAAATGTGTTCGCTCCTCTATTTGACCACTATGCTATACGGAGATATCGAAAGAGAACGTAATGAAAAAGTTAGCCGTTAACAGCACCAAATACACTGTTCTTTTTATTCTTAGCATAAGCCTGTTTAGTGGGATTCTTCTTTCTATCCTAAATTTAGTGCTTACTCCTTATAAAGAACGGGCAATTCTCTTTGATAGAAATAAACAAATGTTAATGTCTGTCAAAATATTGGATTGTAAAAGCCGTTTCCAAGTTGCTGGGAAAAAAGGTTCTTTCTCCCCGGCAATCTATAACAAAGAAACCCAAGTATTAGAGAAAGCTAAGTCCCCCACACATCCCGTATCTCCGCTCACTTTAGAAGCTTTTTCCACTAGATTTGTTCGTCCTTTCTTTGCTGATAGATCTGGAAAAATTTTTTCCCCTGAAGAAAAAAATATCAACATTACCAGCTTTGAAAGAGAGTTTGCTGATTCTCACCTGTTCTTACAGCCTCTACTCCTTTTCTATGCTGTCCTAAAAAATTCCCCTAAGATAGGTGCTATGACTAGTCAGCAAGTCATAGATGATCCTTCTGTGATAGCTTCTTTGATTATTCCCATCTCTGGTTTTGGCTTATGGGGGCCCATATACGGTTTTCTGGGAGTTCTTAATGACGGGAACACTGTGCTAGGAACAACGTGGTATAAGCAGGGTGAAACCCCTGGATTAGGAGCTAACATATCTAGCCCTTCGTGGCAAGAGCAATTTTTCGGAAAGAAAATCTTCCATGTGGTCTCTCCTGATATTTCAGATCTAGAGAAAGTTACCATGGGACTCGAAGTTGTTAAAGGGAGTGCAAAAACTGTTTATGGAAACTCACCTAAGTTTTACTCCGCTGTAGACGGGATCTCTGGAGCTACATTAACCTGTAACGGAGTAACAGAAGCTTTTGAGCGCTCCCTTCTTCCTTATCGAGGACTTCTATTGTTTTTTAATCATTTGCAACAAAGTAATTCTAAGGGCATGAGCAAAAATGGTAAATCCTAGACGATCATACAAGAGTTATTTCCTCGATCCCCTGTGGAATAATAACCAAATCTTAGTTTCTGTCCTGGGAATATGCTCTTCGTTAGCAGTAACAACAACCCTAAGTACCGCTATTACCATGGGAATTGCTGTTAGTTTTGTTTCTGCATGTTCTTCTTTCTTTGTATCTTTGCTACGCAACTACACCCCTAACAGCGTAAGAATGATCACGCAACTCATTATTATTTCATTGTTCGTCATAGTTATAGACCAATTTCTACAAGCTTTTTTCTTTAATATTTCTAAAACTCTGTCGGTTTTTGTAGGCTTGATTATCACTAATTGTATCGTCATGGGTAGGACAGAAAGCATGGCTAAAAATGTCCCTCCAATTCCTGCTTTCCTCGACGGTCTTGCATCAGGTCTCGGTTACGGTGGAGTTTTAATTTCTGTCAGTGTTATTCGAGAATTTTTTGGATTTGGCACACTTATGGGTTTCCAGCTCATCCCCTTATCTTGGTATGCTTCAGATGCTCATCCTAGCGCATATCAAAATATGGGTATAATGGTCCTAGCTCCTTCCGCATTTTTTATTTTGGGAACTATGATTTGGTTAATGAATATCTACAGGTCTACTAAAAATAAGGGATGATAACAGCATGCTAATGGGAGATTATTCTTGGTTGGGACTTTTTGGAATTCTTATCCAAGCTATATTTATTCAAAACATTCTGCTGTCGAACTTTTTGGGCATGTGTAGCTACTTGGCTTGTTCAGCTAAAGTATCCACTGCTAACGGGCTGGGAATGTCCGTAGCATTAGTATTAACACTGACGGGAAGTATAAACTGGCTAATACATAGTTTCATCACAGGGCCAGGAGCTTTCTCTCGGTTTTCTTTTTTACCATCCACGCTAATCTCTATTAACTTATCCTATTTAGAGTTTATTGTATTTATCGCTGTTATAGCTGCTTTTACTCAGCTTTTAGAAATTATTCTAGAAAAGATCTCCCATAGCCTCTACTTGTCCTTGGGCATCTTTCTCCCTCTCATAGCCGTTAATTGCGCAATTCTTGGGGGTATTTTGTTTGGGATTACTAGGAATCTTCCATTTCTTCCAATGGTCGTCTTTTGCTTTGGCTCTGGTGTTGGCTGGTGGCTGGCTATCGTACTACTCGCTGCTATCAACGAGAAACTTACTTATTCCAATATTCCTCAAAATCTCAAAGGCATGGGCATAGCCTTCATCACAACAGGCTTGATGGCCATGGCCTTCATGGGTCTAACGGGTATAGAACTGACAAAGCCTTCTATAGAACCAGAAAAAGCCCAAGAGAGTACAGTCTCTCTCTTTTATAAAAAACCCGCTTCGCCTAACGAACCCTCTAGGTTATCTAAAATTCAAAAAATGCTGACCCAAAACGCGAAGAGAAAACCCGCGCAAAAGACAGTCAGCGACAAACAATACTAACTCAAACATCTAAGCATCAAACACTTGCGAAGAAAAAGAGCCAAAGCCACGCCGGCAATAAAGAACGACACGACAACCATAGCTCTTAAACAGAAACCAACCGCAACCCCGAGGAGAAACATTACTAAAAACAGATAGAATAGAGTAACCAGAAGGGCTATCGCGAAACTCCCCACACGGAAAACCACTCCTTGATCCCTCCTTAAGGAAAGAGCCTCAAGCAAACCCTCATTTGGCAAGAAGACGGAGCCAGGAACATTTGTTATATTACCACTTTCAGCAAACATAAAACGGCAAATACCAATAGAGTCTCACACTACTCCCTTTCCCAGTCTCCGTTCTTCAATAATCCAACTCTGGGACAGCTTTAACTCCCTCTTAAGACTGCGATTTCTTTTCTACCAGTAACGACCGGGCTCTCTGACTAGCTAAAAGAGCAGCTATCGAAAGTCCCAATAAAACCACAGACGAAAGCATAGCAAAAACTAACGCCATAGTCTGCGTCGACACTGTAGAAGCCACAAACAACCCAAAGGCAAGCAAAGCTATCGTCATAACACTCACTAACGAGGCCACTAAAGAAAGATTCCTTGCTTTGCTAGATAAAGTCTTCGCCGAAGTCGTCACAGTAGCAACAACCGTCGCCGAATTTTCCAAACTTTTCGAAGTAGAAACTGGAGAAGTCATAAACCAACCTCAAAAAACTTGCAAGAGTGTACTAAAGAACAGAATTTTTTCTCAAAGACTCAATCACCAGAAGACTCATACTTTTCTCTGGAAAGAAAGTTATCAGGATTAAAAGATTTTGTTAACTTTAAAACCACTAACCAACCCTCACCCTCAGGACTAGAGTTGATAAGATCTGTATCCTCCTTCAGGGCCTCATTAATCTGTAAGACAACTCCTTCCAAAGGTGTAAGCACCTCTATAGCAGCCTTTGACGACTCTAAAAGAGCTAAAACGTCTCCGCTTTTCAGTTGCTTTTCCAAGGAAGGAAGGTCTACGTGTATAATCTCCCCCAAATTTTTTTTCATAATAATGCTTAATCCCATCTTCACGACATCTGAGTGTATGGGAGAAATCCAAACATGATTTTCTGAAAAATACACCTTTCCTCCTACTTAATCATCCGTTATCTTTTGCATACCAAACTGACAAGGTAATCCCCTAAGACCTCATTAGCAAGCTGTTTTTCGACTAAAGTTAATTGCTCTACTTCTTCTACAGACTTTCCCTGAAATGCTTCATGAACAACGTAGTAGTAAACTCCCTCTTTGTCCCTTACCTTCACTGGAGAAGAATTACCTATGTACTTCTCCATTTCTGAAAAAGTATCAGGAAAAGGTGGATCCGTGCGATACACCTTCATGTGAACTTTTTCTGGCAACCAGTTAATAGTCCCAGTACGAACTGACCCCATTCGATGTTCTTCCAAAATTGGTGACATTCGTTTCAAAATTCGAACGCTCTCTTTATCTTCTTGATAACGCAACGACAAAACTTCTAAAAGTTCCTGCATAGGCGCTAATCCTTTATGATCAGCTACGATTGTTTTCAAGATATCCTTGCGGAAAGCTTCTTTAAAAGAGACTATCTCCTCCTGATCGAAACGTTCTTCTACTTCAAATGCGTAGTAAATATTCCCATCCTGGGTAAAGCAAGGAATGCTATCTGCTTCCATTAGCACCTTTGAAAGTGCCGCTCCATCTGAAATACCTTCTAAAGAAAAATCTTTTCCAAAAGAAAGGAAAATCTCTTTTTGAATTTTCTCTTTGCTTGCAAGGACTTTCGCTACCTCATGCGGTCTGGAACGAATAATTTCTTTCTTAGAAAAGTTATCTACCTTCGAACGAGTTTCTGCATCCAAAGTTTTCAAATCAATTTTGAAAGAAGTAGAATCTTTGTCAAAGTTATCTGAAAAGTTATTGAAAATTGCAGGAAATTCTGCGGACAAAACAGCACTATTCTGAGGATCCCTTTGCCAATCTCTAATTTCGGATACAGATAATTTCGGCTCCATCTCTTTGGCAGATGATATAGAAGAGTAAGAAACAATAAAACGCCTTCCAACCAATCTACTCTCTTTAGCTTTCACACTTTTCACTGGTAGATAATAGGATGGAATATCTAAAACATTCTTGCTTGGAATGGCTGTTAATCGTAAGTAAGTTTCAAACGCCTCTAAGTCCGCCCTAGAATGAAATATCAGCTCTTTGGGAAACCGATAACAATCTAAAAGCATATGATCTTTGCTCTTAGCAAAAAACTCCCTAAACGGCTCGTAATCAAACGAAAACGACCCTTTAACTTGATTTAATCCCCTTTGAAATTCAATGATATATTTGTATGCAACAAGAAACTCTTTTAAAGGGACGTTGTAAGCCGACAAATAACAAGAAATAAAATTATCCAGCGATGAGCAATCTTTTTTACCAACAAATTCATAAGCTTCCTTTGCTCTTATAAGAAACTCTCTTTCCACCTCTTTTTTGGAAACCGACAATCCTTTACTTTCACAGAAAGAAGCAAACTTAACCACAACTTCCGATAACGCATTTATAAATGGAGTTCCAAACCAATCAGAAACATTGCTATACCCAAACAGTTTGAAGGTCTTATCCTTAGCTGCTAGAGGGTCGTGAGGAAGAGCATAGGTTCGACGCCTATATTCTGCCATGTCCCGAAGTAAGGTGTATGGGAATCTTTTCTCTTCAGCAAATAAAGAGACCCTCGCTTCATAACCCTCTTTAGAAGAAGGATTTTTTATACTCTTGAATTTATGAAAAGCCAGTGATAACGTCGGAGCTGAAGATTTCCATATTTCCTCTGAAGAAATAAATGGTGCATCAAATCTACGATAGGGTTTGTACTCAATCTCTTTAGCAAAAGCAGGGAAACCTTCCTTAGAATAAGTGGCTAAAAAAAGCGCCTCTCCAATTTTTGAAGTCAGTATCTCTCTAGTAACAAAGTTATCATTGAGGAAATTCCATCCCGTCGATCTACCAGAAAAAGGTGTTGACTCCCTAGCTAGATAATTAGCAATTATATGCAAAGTCCTATGTGAAATCTTTATCCCTTCTGGAGTCACAAGGGCCGTCCCTCGTCTAACCGGCACCATATCTCTCTTAGAACTATTACGCCCTAGGTAACTAAGCGAGACTCCAAAACCAGAAACCCCCATTGCAGCAACCATTAGCACCACAACAAACTTCCGGTTCTTATAGAAAAAAGACAACACGAACTCCCTCCGCAATAATACTCTATAGGAATGCCGAGTGTAATCTATGAGCAATAATTAAGAAAAGGAATGCTGCTAAAAAACGAAGAAAACGTCTTTATGCGGGCATAAAATTCAATTGCAAAGATCCCAAAATATAGTAGGTCGGGTCGAAATACCACTCCATGGCCTGCTCACAAGTAATACGTCTACTTAGAGATCTATCTTTCTCAAAAATTTTACCTGCTTTTCTAGCAAACTCTTTGGAACGGATCACTATAATACTTTCATAATCTATATCGTGACTCTTCTTACAAAAATTGTAGCTACCTATGACAAAGATCTCATCATCCACCAACATGCATTTTTTATGTAATTGAGTCTGGTATAAATCAAACTCATAAACAGACACGGGGAACGGCTTAGTTTGCATGCATTGTTTCTTTCCCCAAAGCGGAAAATCTCTTCCATACATCATAGGGATGTACCTCATACGATTTCCCCAAGCATAATTCATTGTAAGCTGCGGACTGTTTTCATGAGAACCATTAGAAATAATTTCCAATTTAACCCCTCGTAAAACAGCATTGATGACGGAGCTAAAGATGGAAGGGACGGGAATAAAATACATTTGGCTTATCTTGACGGATTCTTTTGCTTCATTGATGAGATTTTTGTACTCTAGCGTTATGGGGTTGCCGTTTCCATCGTTAGGGCCACTAAAAATTACTTTAACATTCCTTGCTTCAACTTCAACTAGGTCAGGAGAAAACTCGAATTCCTTAATAAAAATTTCTTCCAGAGGTTCTTGAACACCAGCCCCTACGCTAAGGTTCTGTAAAACTTCCGGATCCGAAGAAAATTCGTTCGCATCAAAAAATTTTTGCATTAAACAATCTTGATTCTTTTTCCACATAACGAAAGATTTATGAAATTCTTCGCGCAATTTACTTCCTAAAGCAACACTTCTGCCAACAACATCTTGATCCCTAAAAGCTAAAGGTCTAGACATCCCACCTATCTGCAATCGGGGAGAATCCACTACCTCAGGAATTTTATCTCCTTCAGTGCACATAAAATCTTCAAAGTTTGTTCCCCCAATAAAGAAATATTTACCATCAACAATTGATAACTTTACGTGCATTTCTATGACATTCGGATTTAGAATCGTCGAAGAAGGGATCCATCCAGTGAAAACGCATTGAAAACGCCCTCCCGTCTTCTTAGATAAAGACTCTATTAAATCTTTTTCTTCTTTGAAAAGAAAGATAGGCTGCAGCATCAAAAAAGCCCTAAATTCTGGTTCTACAGAAAAACGCTCTTCCAAAACTCTAAGAATTTTCAGCAAAACCTCTCCCCCAGCCAAACATAGTCCTAACTCGGCACTATATCTAGCCTTCTCCAAGGCTTTCAAAAGAATTTCAAATGTTTCTAACCCATTATCACAAGGAAGAAATCCTATAGTATCTACATCTTCTTGATTCAAATTTTCTATGCCTTCTACGACCACAACTTGTCCCGCAAAAGAGTCTAGGAAAGAAAATTGAGAAAAGACGAACGCGAACACAAGTGCTCGATGAAAAAATTTCTTAAAAACAACTGCAAACAATTGCATCGTCTCACTCCTTCCTAAAAGTCGTCCCAATGACAAAACTCATAAATAAAAGCGTCTCGCAAAGACCTTCGAGCCTCCTCCAATAGAGAACCCTGCTTATCATTACCTAAAAAGTAAAAAGAACTCTCCTGAACCCTTCCCCAAATAAAATCTAAGACATCCTCCTTGAGCAAAGCTTGATAGAACTCCCTACACCTCCCCGACAAAAACACTGTCCCCTGATGCAAAAAGCCCCTCGAAGTAGTTCTCTGAGCAGCTCCCCCAATTTTTTGCCCCTGAAAGATAACATCATAACGAGAAATTTTCGCCATACAAAAGTTCATATTTTTTCTTGATTCCCCACTACCTTGCATGGAAAGATCTCCTGAAAGACCAAAAGCTCTCTGAATACTTTTGACAACTAAGGTGTTCACTACGCGATAATTATCTAAAACGTTCTCCGAAAACAGTGGATGCGAGGCAGAAACTAATAAAGAAAAGGCAAAATCTGCATCATGAAACACCACACCTCCTCCTGTGGGGCGCTTAGCAAGATCTATGAGAGAAAAGGCCTTAGAGATAAAAACATCTTCAGGATTAACAAAATACCCACAAGTTACTGGCAGTAAATGCTTCCAACTGTAAAGGTGTAATAGAATCTTGGTCCCTTCTAACGAGTGCAAAAGGCGAGCATCTATAGACATATTTTCCTTAGAAGAACTGCTTCCAGAATCAAAAATTTTCCTTTTCATGAACAATTCACCTACTAAGGTTGATAATAGAAAAAATACAATCTATATAACCACATCCCCGTCATTATGTAAAACTTGGTTAAAAACATCCCTAGAAGCCTTTCTCAAAGAGAATTCCTAAAGAAATATTTTTTAAGAAAAAACTTTGAATAAAAACAAAAACAATTTATCAACTGTTGAATAAAAACACAAAACAATAAACAAAATAACAATAATTATTATAATTGTTTTTCAAATTGTTTGTTTTAAAAGTATGGTTGCATCATTATGATGAATATCGTATATGCTTGTTGAAATTGGATCCTAGGTTTAGGTTATTATGTTTGAGAAGTTCACGAATAGAGCAAAGCAAGTTATCAAACTAGCAAAAAAAGAAGCCCAAAGGCTAAATCACAATTACCTTGGCACTGAACACATCCTTCTTGGCCTCCTGAAACTGGGTCAAGGGGTTGCTGTAAACGTCTTACGCAACATGGGCCTAGACTTTGAATCGGCTCGACAAGAAGTTGAAAAATTAATTGGCTATGGCCCAGAGATACAGGTATACGGTGACCCTGCTCTCACGGGGAGAGTAAAAAAATCTTTCGAGTCTGCCAATGAAGAAGCTGCTGTTCTAGAACACAATTACGTAGGCACTGAGCACCTTCTCCTAGGCATTTTGAATCAAACAGATGGCGTGGCTCTCCAAGTTTTAGAAAGCTTACACATTGACCCTAGAGAAATCCGTAAAGAGATTCTAAAAGAGTTAGAAACCTTCAATTTACAACTTCCTCCGTCGTCTTCTCAAGGGCGAAGTTCCTCCCCTAAATCCTCTATAGGATCAACGATCAGTATGGAAAAAGCAGACAAGCTGTCTGCACTCAAGGCCTATGGCTACGATCTTACAGAGATGTATAAAGATGCCAAATTGGATCCCGTCATTGGACGCTCCTCCGAAGTAGATCGTCTTATCTTAATCCTTTGCCGAAGACGAAAAAACAATCCTGTCCTTATTGGAGAAGCTGGGGTGGGGAAAACTGCTATTGTTGAAGGATTAGCTCAAAAAATAGTCCGCAACGAAGTCCCTGACACTATCAGAAAAAAGCGTTTAATTACGCTTGATCTGGCACTTATGATTGCTGGAACTAAGTACCGTGGTCAGTTTGAAGAACGTATTAAAGCTGTTATGGACGAAGTCAGAAAACATGGCAATATTCTCTTGTTCATAGATGAGCTACACACTATCGTGGGTGCTGGCGCTGCTGAAGGTGCTATAGACGCCTCTAATATCTTAAAACCAGCTTTGGCTCGAGGTGAAATACAATGTATTGGAGCTACTACTATTGATGAATACCGTAAGCATATCGAGAAAGACGCTGCCTTGGAACGTCGTTTCCAAAAAATCTTAGTCAATCCACCCAGTGTTTCAGAGACTGTCGACATTTTGCGTGGATTGAAGAAAAAATACGAAGATCATCACAACGTTTTCATCACAGAAGAAGCATTGAATGCAGCAGCGGCTCTATCTGATCAGTACATTCATGGACGCTTTCTTCCAGATAAAGCTATTGATTTGCTAGATGAAGCTGGAGCCCGCGTCCGTATGGCCACCATGGATCAGCCTACAGAATTGATGAAATTAGAATCCGAAATAGAGAAGACCAAGCAAGCTAAGGAGCAGGCTATTAGCACCCAGGAATACGAGAAAGCTGCTGGACTTCGTGATGAAGAAAAAAAGCTTCGTGAAAAACTTCAAAATATGAAGTCTGAGTGGGAAAATCATAAAGAAGAACATCAGTTCCCTGTTGATGAAGAAGCTGTGGCTCAAGTTGTGGCTCTACAAACGGGGATTCCTGTTTCCCGCCTCACCGAAGCCGAGAGTGAAAAACTCTTAAAAATGGAAGAAATCCTTAAGAGCAAAGTCATTGGTCAAGATCAAGCTGTAGAAAGTGTTTGTCGAGCTATTCGTAGAGGTAGAACAGGAATCAAAGATCCTGATAGACCCACAGGGTCGTTCCTATTCCTTGGACCTACAGGAGTTGGCAAGACACTATTGGCTAAACAAATCGCTATGGAAATGTTTGGTGATGAAGAAGCTCTTATCCATGTCGATATGTCTGAGTACATGGAAAAATTTGCTTCCACCAAAATGATGGGATCACCTCCAGGATATGTCGGACATGAGGAAGGAGGCAACCTTACAGAGAAAGTTCGTCAAAGACCCTATTGCGTGGTACTTTTTGACGAAATAGAGAAGGCCCATCCGGATATCATGGATTTGATGCTTCAGATCTTAGAACATGGGCGTTTAACAGACTCGTTCAGAGGACAAGTTGATTTTCGTAATGCTATCATCATCATGACCTCCAACCTTGGGGCAGACTTGATTAAGAAAAATGGTGAGATCGGTTTTGGTTTCAAGTCTCCTTTAGACTACAAGGTCATGCAGGAAAAAATTGAAAACGCTGTAAAGAAACACTTGAAACCAGAGTTTGTTAACAGATTGGATGCTAGTGTCATCTTTAAACCTCTTGAACATGATGCTATATCTAAAATTATCCATTTAGAGATCGATAAGCTAGATTCTCGACTCAAAAAGTATCAGTTAGCCTTAAACATTCCTGAAGACGTTATTTCCTTTTTAGTGAATAAAGGACATTGTCCAGAAATGGGCGCTAGACCCTTGCGTAGAGTTGTTGAACAATACTTGGGAGATCCATTAGCTGACATCTTCATGAAAGAGCCCAGCCGAAAAGAGTCTAGGACTTTACAAGCGAAGCTCGCTGAAGATAAGGTGATTTTTGAAAAAGAACCCGAAAAAACAGGCCAAGCAACAGGGAGTTCTGAAACTATAGAATCCCCGGTGGGATCATAGCGACGTCTATGGTAGCTCCCCCTAGGCAAATATCCCCTTCATACATGGCGATCGTTTGCCCAGGGGTTACAGCCTTTACGGGTTTATCGAAGATGACCCGTAAACCTCCATTTTCTAAATGTACTTCACATTTTTCATCCTCACTACGATAGCGAATTTTGGCAGTGCAAACAAAATGATTGCTATTAGGAAGAAGAAACCAATTAGGATTTTTAGCTGTAAGTTCTTTTCGATATAGAAACGGACTATCCTCGCCTTCTGTCACGTAAAGAATATTTTTTTCCACATCTTTTCCAGCAACATATAGGGGGCTTTCTCTTCCTCCAATATCTATGCCTCTCCGTTGACCAAAGGTATAATAATGCAATCCTCTGTGAACACCTAGTACCTTTCCAGAATCAATGTCTACAATCTCGCCAGGCTTATCTTGGATATACCCACCCAGAAAAGATCGAAAATCCCTCTTACCAATAAAACATATCCCTGTACTGTCCTTTTTGGAAGCCGTAGGCAACCCCGCTCGCTCTGCAATTTCTCGAACTTCGGACTTTTCCATAGCCCCTATTGGAAACAGAACTTTGTGCAAAGCTGCTTCTGGGGTCCCTGATAAAAAATAACTTTGATCTTTTCTCCTATCTTTTCCCCGGGCAAGCAGGACTTTCCCCTCTCTTCTTACTAGCTGACAATAATGACCTGTAGCCAAAAAGTCTGCCGATAAACCCATGGCTTTCTTTAGCAACAAATCAAACTTGATCTCCCTATTGCAAAGAACATCAGGATTTGGAGTAATTCCCCTAGAATAACCTTCCAGAAATTGCGAGAAAACTCTATCCTTGTACTCCCTTGAGAATGAAACTGTATAGTGAGGTATGTTTAGCGCGTCACATACGTCTGCGACGTCCCGGTAGTCATTGGCAGCATTACATCCCTCCTCGGAGTTTTCTTCGTCCCAGTTCTTCATAAATAAACCAACGACTCGGTACGAAGTGCGGGTCTTGAGCAGATAGGCAGTTACAGAAGAATCAACGCCACCAGACATGGCGACGACAACTGTTTTTGGCATAAAAAAGAAAACAAAGATTTTTAAAATATGAAAAAAAATTAAAAGATCATAATATTTCCACCGCAGATTAATTTGCAAATCAATAATTATGCCCATAATTCAGCACTGCAACACAATCCCTGAAGATTCTTATTTGTGCAACACAATACAGTTGGAGCCCTCGGAAGATATTCATCAGTCAGTGTTGCTCATAAAAAATAAGTCTGACTTTTATGCCAGCAATCAAGAAATTTCTTTTAGGATAGCTCTAATAGCTCAGGTCGGCGTTACGGTGTTAGGTATATGCAATACCATCATAGCTCTGACCATCCCTTCACTCATGTTTGCTCTTTTAAGTGCTAGTGTTATGATTTTATCTGCGATCCTGGTGGCCACAATAACTTCAATGTTAAAAATGATCTGGCAGCTCCCCCAAAGCATGGACACTACCTTGAGAACCATTACTAAGGAGACTAGCATTTCCCCCGGATTGCAGATTTTGCTAAATGCTGATAAACACTCACTTACCAGCTTAAAACAAGTTAAAGAAGAATCCAATCTTGTTAAAAAGGAGGTTAATAAACACAGAAAGCTCTTTCACCTCCTCCAAAGTATTGCTCTGATGCCTGATAGGCAAGTCTCAGAACATCTAGAAAATATTCAAAACCAAAATCATCTAATCGCTGCCAAGCAAAAGGTCTCCTTATCCCTTCTAACCAATATCGTTGATAAGGTACCTCAGCTTCCTATGACCTCTGGGAAAGAGGAGATTTCTCCTATCAATCTCCAAAATGAAGAAACTTCTTCAATAGCTTCTTTCAATACAACAAAAACTAATTTTTCTACATCTTTCTCCATCCCCTACAAAACCTCTAATATTTTAACTCAGTGGAGCTTAGATCAAGAAGCTTTATCAAAAAAAATTACATACTCGTTTTTATTATCTCTGCTAGTAGCAAGTCTGTCTACGGTCTCTTTGGTTCTTTCCATACTTTGCAGCCATTGGTTTTTGCTTACCTTTTCCATCGCAACTATTTTAATCACTTTTGGTGTTATGCTCTCGCTGGGATTGCCTTTAAAAAATCAATCTTCGGGAGTTATCCTATCTAATGAAATCCAAGAAGATCTCATTCAATACACAAAACTTTGCATTGATAATAGCAATGCAAATTTACAAGAACTAACTAACAAGCAGATGGATATCCTGGAGCGAAGGCGAATCCAAATGAATGTAATTCCGACAGAAACACAGCTGTACCAGGAGGAAATAGAACTACTAAAAAGACAAATTGTGGAATTAGAAAAAGTCATCTCTACAAACGAGAAAAAAAATTTAGCCCAAAAAAAATGTCAACTCTGGGGGCAAATGAGAGATATAGTCCTCAATCGGGAATCAGAAGATATGGCAGCTCAAGAATTTCTAGGAACATTCGATGCCACAAACTTCCCAACGCTGACTCCAAAAAAGGTGCAGACAACAGCACAGAAGAAGCGACGAAATTCTATCGGATGAAGCAAGGAATCGCGAGAATACAAAAGTCACCCGCGTTTATACAGAACGCGAGCGACTTTCAATTCTCATAACTTAAAAATTAAAAGCAGGTACTGGATTCGCAGCAGCCGCAGCGCCAGGGACCCCAGGGACCCCTGCTCCGCCACCCGTTCCTGGGGTGTTGTTCTCTGTTGAATTTGAATCCGAAGCATTAACTATGATAATCCCAGAAATAATCATAGCTAGCACAGTCATGACCATTGTACAAACAGAAATTCCTCTGTGCGCTCTTCGTTTAGTCACACAGGAAGAACAAGGCCACTCTGCTTGATCACAGCGAAAACGCACCGCCTCGTAGGGACTCAAATTCGTCCTCATGCTATTGTCCTGGTCTGAAGAACTGTTTCCTCTATCCAATGGAATACGAACCTCTGTGCGAGAAACTCTTCTTGGAGCTTCCTCCTTCACTTTACTTTGCTGAGATTTTCTTTTCTCATCTCTATTTTTCTTAATTGCAGCAGCTCTTTCCTTATCAAATCGTAAGGAAGAAGTAACAGAATGATTTCTAGGCACCCTAGACTGCTCTGCTTTAGTTAAAGCTGCTTCGCGGGCAGACTTCCTTTTACTCACTCTCTTTGCTCGAGCCAAAGACTCTATCATTTCCTCCACCTCTTTTTTGGAGTACTCTTTGTCCTCAGAACAAATACAAGGTTGGTCTACCCTTTGAGACCGATTCCCTCCATGAATCAAAGATTTTCTGGGCTGGGAATTCATTTCTTTCTTATCTCTGACTCTACGAGCTTGGTCCTCGTTCAAAGCTTTGTTCACAACCTTAAATGGATTAGTTAACTTTAAGGATTCTCCACCCTCTTTCTTAGCCTTCTTACCCACTTGCGCATCCGCCGCACAAGAACCAGAGGATGAAACAGAAGCCGCTTGCGAGGACCGCTCTTTAACATCAGAGACATCCCCACCCCCTTGAGTTTCCGCGGGGGACGACTCTATTTCCACTCCGTTCAACACCTTTACTGAGGAATCCTCCCCACGCTCAACGCAAGTAGTGGCCTTACGTCTAGTGTCTCTACAAGAAGACCCTTTGAACGGCTTTTCTGGTTTGACATTTTTCGAAGTAACTTTCTTGCCCAAGAAACTCTGACTTTTCCACAAGTCATCGCTTTTCGCTGATGATTTCCTACTCTTTCTACCTACGGAACTCTCTGCTACCGAGGCAATATTATTCGAAGAGACCGCGGCAGAACCAATACTGTGAGAAAAGGTTAGCAAAATGGACAAAACCGCGAAATGCGAAATACTCTTAGGACTCATGCTGCAAAATTCTCCTGGGTCAGCCTATGAAACCACCATAACAACAAAATGTTTTTTTAGACAACTCGGATTGATACTCTTTTCTTGAATTATGCAAAGCACTAACGAGTATTAAACTCCCAGGTTTTGATAAAGGAAAGCAGCTGCTCCTTGCCAGGAAGAGATTTAAGAAACTCCCTGGCCTTTAGATCCATTCCTAAATGTACAATTTTATTAATAAGATTGAGATGAGTCTTGTCACTTCCCGCAAACAAGAAAAATAAAACGTCGACAGGCTTGTTATCCAGTGCACTGTAATCAATAGGCTTTCCAAGAAAAACAGCTACAACAACATCATAGTAAGGGCTTATTTGAAACTCCCTAGTATGAGGGATAGCTATACCCTGACCTATCCCAGTAGACATCATATCCTCTCTTTGACAAAGAAGCTCGAAAAGCACCTGCCCATCAAAAGAAAACATTTGAGCTACCTTGCCAGATACCTGTCGGAGGACATCTTCCTTACTATCGGCGGCAACAGCACTGAGAACTCCCCCTTTATGGATAGCCTTGTACAAAGAGTATCTTAGAGAAAGATCTCTCATCAACCCCTCTTTAGAAGACTGATTCTCAAGAGCTTCTTCGACTATATCTCCGTTATAAAGAAGCCAATTCTCTAATTCTTCGCGGCCAAACCGACATTCATCATTAATATTATAACCCGGAATTTTACCTTCCCTGACCCAACCATGTACCGTTTGCTCTGAAACATCTAAAAGATCCGCTATTTCTGAAACACTCAAATCCATGGCGTCACTCAAACTCCACTAACTAATTTTATAATTTCCTCAGCCGTTCCAACCTGTAGCAATTGCTGCCTTCTCCAATCATCCTTAAGAGTAAGCGTAAGCCCCGACAACAACTTGAGGTACAGCTTCTGCTGCGCATTTTCTGGAGCTCCAACAAGGAACACGAACCGCACTGGAGCACCATCAATTGCATCCCAGAATACCCCTTGAGAATGAATCGCAACAGCAACAAAAAATCCCGAACAATCGGAGGTTTTACCGTGAGGAATGGCGACACCCATCCCGATGCCCGTAGACATAATGCCTTCCCTGTCCACAATGGTTTGAAAGAAGGCGTCTCTATCCTTCAAAAGACCCGCGCTTTCCGCGAGCAGAGTAAGGTCCCGAAGAACCTCATCTCTAGACATCCTGTCCGAGAACATCACCAACCGAGGCGAGAGGAACGACTCAAGAGAGAACCCAACCTCCTCCTCTAAAACACAGCCAGTCATACCGCTTAATCAACTCCAGTATGTCCGAACCCCCCATCACTTCTTTCGGTAGCCTGCAAAGCTCCTTCAGCTTTGCAGAGCTCAGCTCGGCTAATAACTACAAAAACCCCTTGAGCGATACGCATTTCAGGCTCTATAACAAATTTTTCCTCACCCAAGTTAATGAGAAGAATCTGAACCTCCCCTCGATAGTCAGAGTCTATAGTCCCCGGAGAATTTAGCACCGTTATGCCGTGCTTTAGAGCTAAACCACTCCTGGGACGTATTTGCAGTTCAACCCCAGGAGGCAACTCAAACCGAAGACCTGTCGGCACCAACAACCGCTTTCCTGGAAGCAGTTCCATAGGACTAAAAATAGCCGCCCTGAAATCTACTCCTGAAGCTCCAGAAGAAGCGTACTCCGGCAAAGCCACTTCCTTCTCCCCAACACTCTCACAAAGAACTTTTATCATAAGACACCCCGCAGAAAAGCGACCATGATTGTTTATTCTTTTTCATCTGTCAATAAAAAAAACTCTTTAATTTTTTCAGAAAGATCGCTCTTTTTGTTGGCCCTACCACCAACATACTCCGCACTAGAGAAATAATCTAAGAATCCTTGTAAGCATGCCTTCATTTCTCTTCTTTCGACAATCTTATCAATCATCCCATGTTCTAATAAAAATTCTGAACGCTGGGCCCCTTCAGGCAAATCTTCACCTATCACCTGGGACACCACTCTGGGACCAGCGAAACAAATCAGCGCCTTAGGCTCTGCTATAATAATGTCACCTAAGGAGGCAAAAGAAGCCGTCACCCCTCCAGAAGTAGGGTTAGTTAAAACAGATATAAACAACAAGCCTGCTTCGTGAAGCTTCGCCAAAGCAGCAGAAGTCTTTGCCATCTGCATCAAAGAAAAAACTGATTCTTGCATCCTTGCTCCACCAGAAGCGCTTACAATGATTACAGGCAAATTTTCCCTTATAGCTTCTTCTATCAACCTAGTTAGCTTCTCTCCAACTACTGCTCCCATGGAGCCAGCCATAAAGTTGAAGTCCATAACTCCTAAAGCCACGGGAAAACCAGCTATCTTACATAGTCCTGTAAGAATCCCTTCACTTTCTTCATTATCCTTTCTAGCCTTACTCAGTCGATTTTGGTAAGTCTCCGTATCAGAAAAATTGAGTGGATCTAAAGATCTGAGATCGGAGTATAAGGGGTGCCAAGTCCCACTGTCAGCAAGTAGTTTTACCCTTTCTAAAGCTGACACACGGTAATGGTAAGAGCACTTAGGACAACAGTTGTAGTTTTGTCCAAGTTCATTAGCATGAATCATCTCATGACAATGGGTGCACTTTAACCACCCACTAAAACCATCTGCTTTTGTTTTCTGCACTTTTATTTTTGGTTTATCAGAAGAAAATAAGCGCACGAGACACCCAAATTAAAAAATAATTAAGAAACCATTTTAAGTTATTTTTAACACTTAATCAATTAAATTAATAATTCTTAATTTGATTGATCTAAAAAATTAATATACCTAGACTCCACATACTTCCAGTTAAACACCTTAGTAATGGCTTTCAAATAATCCATACGTACATTTTTGTATTGCAAATAGTAGGCGTGCTCCCAAACATCAACCCCTAAAAGAGGGACTAATCCCGTCGTTCCTTCTAGAGGATCTTGGTTGGCTGTTTGTTGTAAAGTCAAATTTTTTGTTTTCGGACAGAGAGCCAGCCATGCCCACCCGGACCCTTGGATAGGAGCCGCAAACTCTATGAAACTCTTCAGAAAATTATCAAAATTTCCCCATCGCGCCTCAAGAGCTCTTAACAATGCCTTCTGTGGAGGAACACCCCCATTAGCTTTCTCCGGAGATAACATCTCCCAGAAAAGTGAATGATTGATGTGCCCACCCCCATTAAACCGCAACGCAGGAGCTAAAGAAATTAACGAGGTGACTTCTTGACTGCTAAAGGAAATGTCCATCTTCTTCAAGGCATCATTTAGGTTGTTAACGTATCCTTGATGATGTTTGAGATGGTGCAGCTGCATAATCTCAGCACTAATAACTGGTTCTAAATCTTCATATTCATAAGGCAACTCTGGCAACCGAAACTTCATCAATTCCATAACTCTTCTCAATATTAATTATCTAAAATCTTCTACAGAAGCTCAGGCACACCCGTGACGAAAATCTCTTTTAAGAATACCTGATAGATTCCGTTCGAAAATCCAAAACCAATCGCAATGCCCTTCCTAGACTGGACCAAGTACCATCCCCTGAGGACCTAACGATCATAGCGTGACCAAAAGCTTCTTTACTGGCTGAAAAACTCAGGAAAGTTACTATACAACCCGCACGCATATCCGTCTAGGGCCAAAACAGAAACATTTCCAAGGAATAAAAATAATTATCATGGGAGGGACTAAAAGAAATCTAATTCCTCTTTGACTGCGTCAATAAAAGTATTCAATTCTCTTTCTGCAGCTAGCTTTCTAGACAAAATCTCGTTTACCAAAGATGTTTTATTTGAATAGCGAACAACTACTTCAAAATATACCTTCATCTTCGGCTCAGTCCCAGAAGGTCTAATAACTAACCAAGAGCCATCCAAGAATTGATAACGCAGGATATCCGCCTTACCTATCTGCAAAGGATACTCCCCTCCAGAGAGAACATTTTTACCTTCCCTTTGCAAGTAATCCTCGAAATTGCTAATAGTTTTTCCTCCCAAAGAGCCCCGAGACGCTCCTTGAGCACGTAGAGAACTTAACACTTCTTGCATCCTTTTCTGACCCTGACTGTAGGAAAAATCTACAGATATTGTCCTATTGAGAAAATAACCGTACTTTTCGTAAAGAGACAAAAGGAACTCAACAGGAGTTCTATCACGAAGTTTTTCCTGTAAAGCTAGCTCAGAAAAAGTAGCACTAGCAACCGGGGCGTCTTTATCCCGCACATGGCTACCATAAAGATAACCATATGATTCCTCCGCTCCAAATAAGTAGCTTTCCGGGCCTAACGACCACTCTTCTATCTTCTCTCCGATATATTTAAAGCCTGTGCGGACATTAACAATATCTACACCATAATTCTTTGCTATTTCTGCAAGCATTTCTGTTGTTACTAAGCTCTTAACAATTTTGTAAGATGAATTTAATGGCTGAGATTGACCTTTCAAAATATGCTCAGCCAATAAACATGCTATAGCATTTCCATTGAAAATGAACGGTTCACTATTCCACATACAAGCCACCCCCAAACGATCTGCATCAGGGTCAGTAGCAAAAAACAAATCCGCAGACTCTTCTTGCATTTGTTTTAGCCCCATAGATAATGCTGAAATTTCTTCCGGGTTAGGAGAAGTTACAGTGGGGAAATTTCCGTCTAATATTTTTTGCTTTTCTACTAAAGCACAAGAAAAACCCCAATCAGAAAGAATCTTCGGCACAATGGGGAAACCTGATCCATGCAAATTGGAATAAACGATACGTAAGATATGGCCCGAAGAAAAATTATCTTTTGGGTGTAACTGTAAAGAACGAACAGCTTCTAAATAAGCTCCATCAAATTCCACATCAATCAACTCCACTCTCTCGTATAATTCTTCACGAGTAAGCGAAGCAATCACGATATCGCCATTCCCTGTTAATTGATTTACTTCCTCCATAATTTCTGCATCCGCCGGAGCAACAACTTGTCCTCCTGTATGCATGTAAACCTTGTACCCGTTGTACTGTGGCGGATTATGAGAAGCCGTGATCATAACACCAGCTGCGCAACTTTTGACTCGAACACCAAAAGAAATTAACGCAACTGGACGAGGGTTCTTGAAAAGAGCTACCTTTATTTCGTTGGCTAGTAATACCTTAGCAACCTCCTCTGCAAATTCTTTCGAATTGTTACGACTGTCAAAACCAATAATAACTAAAGGATGCTCACTACGTTTTCTCTTAGTTAAATAATTGCATAGTCCTTGGGTAGCCTTCCGAACATTAAAGAGGTTCATTCTGTTGGAACCTACACCAACTATACTTCGAAGCCCCCCAGTACCAAAAACCAACTGTTTTCCGAAGGAATCTTCCAGAGCTCGAGGATTCGTCCTTAACGAATCTAAAATCTGGTCTTTAATCTCCTGAGGAAAATCTCCGTCCAACCAACTAAGTATATTCTTTTGTGTTGAGGGGCTAAGAGATTTCAAAATATCAGCAATATCGGGGGGCAGCATAAACAATCGTTCCCAAAACGAAATAGAAGCAACACCATAAATAGCGACAAAAACAGTGTTAATCAAGGAAAATCTTGGCATCTATAGGTAAGAAAAAAACTAAAAGACACTCATTCTTAAATAGAAAGCAACACTCTATCAATAGAGATTACTTGAACAACGGTGAAGCAGCATTTGATCCTCGATCCGAAAAAGCTAAACAAAGGGCTGCTTCTCCGGGGAGCAAGAAAGACATATTTTCTGGCAAAGAATCACTAAAATATATTCCGCAACACTTGTGTTCCAAAGAGTTCAAATACAAAACCAGATAACAGTCTGCGCTGTCACTCTTTAATGTTCGTTGCAATTTGCCGCTAAGGCTCAAGACATCATTCGAACTTCCTTCATCGCTGCTTATGGAATAAAAAGACCCTTGCTGAGCGTTTTCAACAAACAAATCTCCAACAAGTGCTAATGAAGATCTCCCTGATAGTTCAACCGCTATCTGTCCCAGTTTTCTCTTTCGCAACAAAGCAACGATCTCTGGCAATAAACGATAGATGTCTTGGGAAAATCGAGGATCATTATTTTTATCTTTCAAATGCTTGCGAATACCCTTGAGTAGAACCAACCCCTCTTCTTCAGAGATCAAATCTTCAAATAATATATACCCAGACCGACGAAAAAACCTTTTTTGTTCAAGATGAATGGTAATCCGCATAGACCACGACCAGAAAAGTTCTAAGGAATGAAAATTTTATAGACTTTATACTCTTTATTGACTATAAAAAGTTCGTCTTCAGCAACTTTCAAACAGCGAGAAGCCTTTGAAAAGGGTCAAAAAAAAGACATTGGCAATGAAATTTTACAAGTTTGACAATCTTTTTTTGGCTATCCCTTGTTCTTCGTAATGAAAATAATTTTCTCGTAAAAACTACTTTAAGCGCTTCCTTAAGTAGTTTTTGATCCGTGAGAATGTACAAAACTGTACCTTGCTAAAAGGCCTTTGGTGTAAAAGAATTTCTGAATCCCCTTAATCCTCTGGAGAGCTCTATCCCCTTGATCGAACACCACAACTTTCCCAAAAAGCCTCCCGGTGACCGGAGGGGTGTTTTTGAAGCTATATGGTCTTCGTTTTTAGTCGAAAGTAACGCAGAAAGAAGAGAACGCTATGACTTTCAACCTCGAAGAAATAGAAAAACGCTTGGGTTTTTCCTTCACCCAGCCCGACCTGCTAAAAACAGCCTTTACCCATCCTTCTTACAAAAATGAGATGCGAGGGGAAATTTCTGACAACGAGCGACTAGAATTCCTTGGAGATTCTATCCTGAACCTTATTGTCACCGAACACCTTTTTCTCCTCCTTCCCAATATGAACGAGGGCTCCTTATCCACTATACGGTCCGAGATGGTCAATGCACAATCTTGTTACAGGTATACGGAAATGTTGGGAGTCGGAGACTTTCTACTCATAGGTAAAGGAGAAAAAAAACACCCAGAAAGAGGAAAGCCTTCTGCCTATGCCAATTTATTTGAAGCTATCCTGGGAGCAATATATTTAGATAGTGGGCTATCACCAGCAAGGAGAATTACAGTCCCTCTACTGCCACCTTTGCACGAAATTCTAACTCTTGCTAAAGGAAACCCAAAAAATTCTTTGCAGCAAATTGTGCAAAAACAATTTTCCTCCTTGCCTGTTTACCAAATCCAATCCATAACTAGAAACGGGCTTTCTGAGTACGAGGCTGCCGTGTACGTTCAAGAAACTCTTATGGGCATAGGATACGGAAGTTCAAAAAAAGAAGCTGAAAAACAAGCGGCAAAGAATGCTCTGGAGTGTCTGGAAAATGAAAGTTAAAACTCGGTGGTATTGCACAAATTGCGGGGAGGAAGAAGCTAAATGGAGTGGGCAATGCCCTCAGTGCCAGGAATGGAACACCTTCGTAGAAAAGACAGTCGCCCCGTCCTCATTAAATTCTGCATATGTTTCTCAAAGTTGTTCTATACCTCCTGTTGCCCTCGACTCTGTTGTTCATGACAACACCACAAGAATTTTAACGGGCATAGAAAGCCTTGATAGGATGATGGGAGAGGGAATTGTCAAGGGCAGTCTTACGCTTATAGGCGGAGATCCAGGTATAGGAAAATCGACTCTCTTATTGCAAATCTCTCATCGATTAGCGAATCAATCTTTGAAAATTCTTTATGTCTGCGGGGAGGAGTCTGTCCTTCAAACTTCCTTAAGAGCAAAAAGGTTAGAAGTATCTTCCTCTAATATTTTCCTCCTTTGCGAGACTAACCTGGAAGCTATTCAGCAACGAGTGCGGGAATTATCTCCTGACATCCTTGTCATAGATTCTATACAGATACTATTCTCATCCGAAATAGCTTCTTCTCCAGGCTCTGTAGCCCAAGTACGAGAAGTCTCCGCTCGCTTAATGTACTTCTCCAAGAGAGAAGAACTAACTACTTTCATTATTGGCCATGTCACAAAATCTGGAGAGATCGCTGGTCCCAGAGTTCTAGAACACCTCATGGATACTGTCCTATATTTTGAGGGAGATAGTGATCGGCAATATCGCATGATACGCTCTGTGAAAAATCGGTTCGGTCCCTCTAATGAATTGGCTATCTTTTCTATGACTGACAGCGGCCTCAAAGAGATAATAAACCCATCCGGAATGTTTTTGAAGGAAAGAGATAATTCTTGTTCAGGCTCTTCCGTTACGCCTATTATAGAGGGGTCTCGCACTTTTCTTGTGGAAATTCAAGCCCTAGCAACAAAAAGCCCTTATCCTAATCCAATGAGAAAAACTACTGGATTTGATTCTAACAGATTTTCTCTGCTCCTTGCTGTCTTAGAAAAACGAGCCAACGTACGCTTGTACAACACCGATATTTTCATTTCAGTAATAGGCGGACTTAAACTTACTGAACCTGCTGCCGACCTGGCAGCTGCTCTGGCCATTCTGTCTTCCTTTTCAAGTAAAATTATTCCTGTCAATATGGCATTTCTAGGTGAACTCGGCCTTAATGGAGAAGTTCGAAGCGCTGCCCATATAGAAAAACGACTAAAAGAATGTTTGCTGATGGGGTTCTCTCGAATTGTTATCCCTCATAGACAACTTTCCTCTTTGCCTGAAAAACTGAAAAAAGAATTACAAATCATAGGGGTACGAACAATCCGTGATGCTATTGAACTCCTCGAATAAAGATCCTCTCCATGCCTTCCGTATAGGCAAAAAAGTTCTCTCCATCGCTGCTCGACAGTCTTCGCTATCTAAAGTTCAGGCTGTAGGATTTATAGCAAAATTGAAATCTTGGTACCCTAAGCTTACGTATCGATTAATTACCACACCAACCTATGGAGACAAGAACAAGCATCTCCCATTGAGCTCTGTTACATATGAAGATTTTTTTACAAGAGAAGTTGACGACCTATTGATGGATGATTCATGCGATATTGCTATCCATTCTGCTAAGGATCTTCCCCTTTCTCCCTCCCCAGACATTCACATTGTCGCCGTCACTTCAGGAGAAGATCCCAGGGACGTTCTTGTTTACAGGCATAAGACCATCCCCCAAAACTGCACAGTAGGATGCTCGTCAGAAAGAAGAATGCTAGCCGTTCGAGCTATCTACCCACATGCCCTTTTCAAAGATATTCGAGGAAATATTGAAGAACGTCTTTATCAGCTGAAATCTGGAAAATTCGATGCTATCGTCGTAGCAAAGGTAGCTTTACAAAGATTAAACCTTAACCTAGACAACACCATCCTATTGCCCCCTCCCCATCATCCACTCCAAGGAAAGTTAGCAATTACAGTAAAAAAACATCCCCAATCCTGGAGAAAAATGCTCATGCCTTTTCACGACAGCTCTGCAATCGTCTCCGAATATTTGCATATATTTGACGAGACGTTGCATAAGGAAACAACCGAGCTATAAACACTCCTACCTTGGTAAAGAACGGGAACACATATTTCCCTCTTCCTTTCTTCAACATTACCCAAAGAATTTTTGCAGCTTTTTCTGCAGAAATATGAGGCTCTCTCCAGTTATTGAATTCTGAACAGCATGCCTTCGAAACAAAAGGGGTCTTTACTAATCCCGGACATCCTACCAAAACCCTAATTCCATACTGTTTAAATTCCGCATCTAAAGATTGAACTAAAGCTGTCTGGTATGCCTTTGAAGCTCCATACACAGCCATCCCAGGAGCCACCACTTCACCTGAAGAGGAACTGACAACCAAAACAGTCGCTTTACAATGTCTATCCCTGATAATTTGCAAAACACGAAGAAGCAATTGAGTTGTAGCTAACACATTAATATTTAACATAGAAAAAACTTTTTCTTGTTCTATATCACAAGCATCACCATAAAACCCTTTTCCAGCACAAAAAACATAATTATCAATATCCCTTGTAGAAAGCATGCTCAATAGCTCTTCTTGAACATTTTTTTTCGTTAAATCCCCCACATGACAATAACATTCTGCCTTTGGGAAAAACTCATGATCAAAAAAAAGAGTTTTAGACGCTTCTGAAGGAAAGGAGAGTATTAAAGAATGCCCCTTGCGCGCAAGAAACAAAGCCAACGCCCTCCCTATACCGGAACCCGCCCCAATAATGCATGTCATCATAAACAACGCCAATGCGCGAAAAGATCAAGAAACATGCTAAACAATAATCCCCTTTTCATTCTTTTCGTCATCAATAAGAATCGTAGCTTCTGGATATTTATTTCTAGAATGCAAGGCGCTACAAAGCATTTTTACTATAACAGAGTGAATAATCGCAAGCTCCTCCAAATTAATGGGAGAACAAGAAAACTGCTCATCAAATAATTTCTGAGCAATAATTTTCTTTATCAATTCATTGACTGAATCTTCATTAATTTCATCCAAAGAACGTGAGGCCGCTTCAACAGAATCTACTATCATTAAAATTGTAGACTCTCTCGTCGATGGTTTCCTGCCTTGATACCTGAATAGTTCTTCATCTTTCTTTCCCACAAGGGAATGACTTTGGACATATTCGTGATACACAGAGCGTAAGAGGGATGTGCCGTGATGCTCTTCTATGACACGAATAAAAGATTCTGGTAAACCGGCCTTTTTGGCCAATTCCACACCTTCTGAAACATGTGATATAATAAGCCGAGCCGTCTCGATAGGGTCTTTGGAAAAAGAAGCCCCACCTTTAGCTATCGATCGGTTTTCTATGAAAAACTCAGGACATATCAACTTACCAATGTCGTGATACTGCGCAGCGACGCGACAAAATAACCCGTCAGCCCCTATAGCGTTTGCCGCTGCCTCAGCCAAACTTCCGACAAGGACTGAATGCTGATAGGTTCCCGGAGCTTCTTCGAAAAGACGTTTTAAAAGAGGACAATCAGAATCTAGTAAGGCGAGCAAATAATCGTTACTTGAAGCCCCAAAATAACTCTCTAAAATAGGTATGAGACCTACAACAACTATGACGGTGACAAAACAATAAACAAGGCTGCTAGAACAATCTACGTAAAAAGCTTCTATCGACCAATTACCCAAAAACAGCCGCACAGCGGACAACACATTAACAGAGACTATCCACAACCGAATCCCAACACCAAAAATCGCAGACAATCTCTGTGATTTTTCCATAATAACTGAAGCATAAAGGGTACACAGCAAATTTACACCTAAAAAAGTGCTGCTATTCCAAATATCAGACCCTAAAGTATAGATTATAGCTAAGAGCACCCCTGTGATACCTGCAACGGGGACCCCCACTAAACGAGCAATCAATATGCTGGTGAAGGGCACTAGAAGAGGATACGAAGCCCACTCACTGAGGTGTAACACCCCTGAAGCAAAAAAGATTTCTACCAATTTAGTAACAAATAAAGAAAAGCTAATAATTAGTGCGTAAAGAATAAATTTGTCCGTAGATACGAATAATTCAGTTTTTAAAAACCGAAGAAGCAAAAAGCCAATAAAAATAACTATTAAACTAAAAAGAAAACTCTCTATTATCCTTCTCTGAGTAAGAATCGTAGAGGTCCTGTCCAAACTACTTCTTAAGAAACGAATTTTTTTCAACTCTTTAGGACCTATCCTTTGGTACTTAGCAACCAACACAGACCCTTTAGGAACCTTTGCTACTCGTTTCGCCGTAGACAGTTCGTTCCTAAAAAAGACCGACGTCTCTTTATCCAAAACAACATCTAATTGACTATGTCCTAACCTAGAAAGTGCAGACTGAATAGCCAACTCTGGAAAGCCTTTCTCCTCGAGGTGACGCCGAATCTTTCCTAAACACTCCGAAACAAAGATTTCTGAATCTACGGACATCTTTACAGGAAGAATAAGCCGCGATAAGCCCTGAATGGAAGAAGGTCTAAGCTCCTCTAAGCACCAATGCGTGGACAGATCTACAAAACAGACCGAACGGAGAAAATCTCTAGCAGACTTCAATACAGCTTCGGCTTCTTCTCGGGGAAGGGATGGCGATGCAGTTAATTTTCTGTGTACATCTTCCTCCAACTTTCCTGAACCACTCCCACCTTCTCCAGAGCAATCCTTAAAAGCCAGGCTATATGCTTTCCCGAAGGAATCTGGTAACTCATCCCCAAAGACCGTCCTAATATCTAAAGAGATCTCCAGATCCACGGGAGAAATTATAGCCTCATGAGCCACATCTCCTAAAGAATATGATGGGAGGTAAAAGACCTTCAACCACGAAAACAGGAACAGAGAACTCCCTATCAACCCAATAGCTAACCCTTTCATGCAAAAATGGGTCAGCTTCCTCTTGACCCCAGAAAACTTACAACTCGAACAGGACCGCCGCCTCAGGTCTACATAATCGCCCATAACATCTTTCTAGTTAGCCAACGAGTGAGAGAGGATATGCTATCGCCCATTATTTTATCAATTTTTCCTAGCTTCCGACAAATGGAGTAAAAAAACTACCTCTTTATACCTAATGCGAGGTATAAAGTTTTAAGGAGTTCTTGGGGAGCTCCTCCAAGAGATCTACAAGCGGTTAAATTAAAACATTTTAATACGTCTTATAAAATTGAGTCATGACGCCCTCTAAATCCTATATAGTTTCTGCAAGAAAATATCGCCCTAAAAAGTTTTGTGACATTATAGGGCAGCCCTCGGCTGTCACCGTTCTACAAAATGCTTTACGCCTTAACAGGTCGGCCCATGCTTACGTCTTTTGTGGCACAAGAGGGACAGGAAAAACCACTTTAGCTAGGTTATTTGCGAAGTCACTAAATTGCTCAAACCTTTCGTCAGACATAGAACCCTGTAATGTCTGTCCCTCGTGTGCAGAAATCTCTCAAGGAAACTCTTTAGACGTTTTGGAAATTGATGGCGCTTCTCATAGGGGAATTGAGGATATTCGCCAAATCAACGAGACAGTAATTTTTGCGCCAGCAAAATCTGCTTACAAAATATTTATTATTGATGAAGTTCATATGCTTACCAAAGAAGCTTTTAATGCTTTACTCAAAACTTTGGAAGAACCCCCTAACCACGTAAAGTTTTTTCTTGCGACAACGGAACCCCATCGAATTCCCACCACTGTCCTAAGTCGTTGTCAACGGATCACTCTTAAAAGAATCCCCGAGAACCTCATTGTAAAAAAATTACAAAAAATGGCCCAGGAATGTGGACTAAAATCCACAGAAGAGGCTCTACTACCTATAGCTAGAGCAGCCGAAGGCAGCCTAAGAGATGCAGAGTCCATGTACGACTTTGTCGTATCCATGTACCCTGATGAGTTGTCTACAGAAGCCGTTTGTGACGCCGTAGGTATTCCTTTGCCAAATACTTTATCTGACTTGCACCAAAACATCTTAGAGAAAAACTACCCTCGTATCTTCTCTATCACTAATGAACTTTTTGAATCGGGAAAAAGCATTGCTCACTTTCTAGACTGCCTTATTAACTTTTATTGTTCAGCCCTTTCATCTACTGACTCAAAAACAAAATTAAATATTTCTGAAGATAAGCTTTTGGAAATTACAGATTTCCTAAGTAGATCTGTTGCTAACCTTAGCAAAACCGTCTTCGAGAAAACTTTCTTGGAGTCCACACTCATTCAACTTATCTACTTGATCAATAGACCTTCCTCAACGGAAATTTTAAAGGAAGTTCGAGCATTAAAGGCGTCTCTACCCCTTAACAATACTACTCTCCAAACAACCTCAGAAAGCTCAGCGATCCTCAAAGAAGAGGCAAAGAAAGACTTGTTTAACGAGCTACGCTCCCTTCAGCCTACAGATAATTCTCCAACCCAAAAACCATCCTCTTCCCCCCAAGCTCAAGACTTTAATAACTTGATCCCTTCCCCCGAATCATCTCCAAAAACATACAGCACACCATCTTCCACAACGCCTGCATCTACAAAATCTAAAAGTTCTAAATTGATTTCTATAGAAGAATCAGCATTCACTGATACAATACTTCAGTTCACTTCTGTTGAATTTTCAGGAATCCTCACAAAAGGAAAATAATTATGGGTAGTGGTTTTGCCAAAAAGAAAAAGGAAGCTAAATTAATGGAACAACGCTTTCGAGAAATGGAAGCCTCCTTGCAAGAGCAGCGCATAGAAGGGTCTTCGGGCAACGGATTAGTGACCATTATTCTTAATGGAAAAGGAGATCTTGTCGATATTTCCATAAAACCAGAATGTATTGATCCGGAAGACCCTGAATGCCTAGAAGACCTCATTAAGGCTGCATATAAAAATGCTAGAGAAGTAATGATGGAGTCTAACGAAACTTTGGGCTCTTCCCCCTTCCCTTTTTAATCGAAAACAAGATCCAAGCATTTACTGCTGAGAACAGATAAAACCTTGTGAACTGGCCTCCTTTCGGTCTCATCTTCACTTGATGGTTTGGTGTCTTTGTAGATAATCAGGAAGTTCTTCAATGCATGTTGCTTCCAGAGCTCTTGCAGCCAGGTTGCGGCATTCAACTAAATCCAGTGTTGAAGCTATAGAACTTACCTGATCAATGGCAGCCAACGAAATAGAGACTTCTTGTACACCCAATCCTACTAGAAGAGGAATAAATCTTGGATCACCAGCAACTTCCCCACAAAGGCACACTTTTCTATTAGCATTCTTTGCTACCTTGACAATTCGAGAAATCATACGAATCACAGCAGGGTGCAAAGGTGCTTCCAAGTGGGAGTCCCCCTCTTGGTCTCTGTCTAAGACCAGAACATTCCTTGATAAATCGTTGGTCCCTATAGCAAAAAAATCACTCTCTCGAGCAAACTCCTCCATTAGAAAAACCATAGAAGGCACCTCCACCATGCATCCCAAAGAAATCTTTTGAAAAGAACAAGAAGGGTCTTCTTTCTGGCAACCCTCAACGAGTTCTAGCATTCGGTTTCTGATAAACCTAAACTCACTAACATCCGAAACCCATGGTATCAGCACTCTGAGAGGCCCTGATGCTGTTGCCAACAAAGCAGCTTTTAGTTGTACATCCAAGACCTCAGGATGGCGAATCAGCCAACGTAAAGATCGTTCTGATTCAGAACCAGAAAACCCTTCGTAAACCTTATCCCCACCAAAATCAAACAAACGCAAAACAGACGGAAAAGCTGCTCTATGGGAAGCTAATAGCTTGTACGCATGTAATTGTTTATGGAAACAAAAATTATCTACGTCTTCCAGAATGGGAAATTCGGAACGAAACAAACCTACTGCTACATTAGGATAGTCATTTTGCAACGAACGTAACGCATCGATGCTTTCTATGTTAGCAGAAATTTTTAAATGCGATTGTTTCAAATTAGATGAAGAATGATCAACCGTCTTAGATTCTTCCCAGAACCTTTTTTTCTCGTAGTAAAATTCCAAAGTTGATGCTTTAGGATTGAAAACAACCTCTCCATTGACAGCATCAACTATGACCATACAACCATGGTACTTCTCTATCGTTTCCCAGGGTATCCCCGCAACATAGGGAATACCTTTTGCTCTTGCGACAATGGCTGTGTGCGATGTTGCAGACCCCTTCAAAGACACAAAAGCCCGAATGTATGATGAATTGGCCCCAGCAATATCAGAAGGAATTAATTCTTTAGAAAAAATAATATGATTTTGTCCAACTTCCCCTATATCATCTTTACGATTGCTGCACAAATGCCCTATGATGCGATTGGAAACGTCCTGGATGTCCTGTAGCCTGTCTACAACCACACTGCTTCCGGAGGAATTGGAGATTTTCTCTTCTATGCGCTCTATGACAGACGAAAGCACATATTCGGCATTCTTTCTATCTTTGCGTATCGTATCAACGACTTCCTCAGTGATCAAAGGATCTTTGATAATTTCTAAATGTGCTTGAAGAATAGCAGAAACTTCTGAGTACCCCTGTTCCCCTTTATTTTTTTCCTTCAACGCTGCAATGTCGGAACCAGAATTTTTTAATGCCCTGTAGTACCTGTTGATTTCATGCTCAACCTCCTCCTGAGGCAAGGTAAGTTCACTGATGCATGCCTCTGTTTTAGACAAAAAATTGGCTTTGCCTACAGAAATTCCTGCAACAATAGACGTTCCCCGAAAACGTTGCTCCTCTGATAAACAATGATCGTTCATACTCTGATTCATTCCTCATCAAATTTTCTAGCAAAAACTTCTTGCAACTTAGCCGCCAACTCTTCAGCATCTTCTCCACAAAAATTAACTTCTACCTCTCCTTCATAAGGAATTCCCAGCATAAGAATGCTCATAACGCTTCTAGCATTCACTGTTTCTCCAGCATAAGTAAAAGTTATTTCACAATCACTTCCCTCAAATAAACGTACCACTGTTCCTGCCGGACGCACATGCATTCCGCTTTTATTCAAAACCTTTAACATGATGGTTTTATTCTTTTTACAAAGTCCTTTAGAGTGCATTTCCTCTTCAATAATCATAAATAATGTCTCCGCGTAAATACCTATTAAACCAATCTAAAAACGAAGGGTAATGGTGGAACTCTGAAAAAAAAGGTTTTACACCCAGCATAACATCCCCTGTTCCTCCCAAATCATCTTTGGAAAACAACATATTCGGCGAAGGAAAATTGCGACAAACCTCCGGATTCACCAGAAAGCACTGATAATTGTCTGGGGACATGCCTTCATAAAAAGGAAAAACCCCTAGAGAATAACAATCTTCTGTCTCGTCACAAACATTTTCTTTAATAAGGAGTTTCCTAAATTTCTGAAATGCTTTAGCCAAATCCTTCGAAGACAAAATTCCCTTATCTTCAAAATGGCCAAAACCATCGTGGATATTAAAGAAATTCATATAAATTCTATCTCCACAGAATGAAGGAATTTGCTCAGAACATTGAACAGGCGGGTAGCCAACAAAACTGTCTCTGTCTTCTCTACCAATATATAACAAGCACGGCTGGAAAGGACTCAATGAGGAAACCTTATAGGCAAAAACCTCTAGCGTATCCAGAGAGGAAAAAAATTCTATAATTGCAAAAGAATCTTCAGGAGAAATATCCAAACAAGAAAGCCAAAAATCTCTAACTAACTCTATGCGCTCTCTCTGATTAAGACCTGCCAACTCAAACCAACCTCTAGGCAACAAAGGCACTTTAGCTAATACTGTCTCCCAAGACGCATGATTTTTTAAATCTGAAATCGATAATGTATCGAAAAAAAGTGAATCTTCCAATCCAGTAACCTCGTGTCAAAAGCTTATTTCCTCTCATGACTTTATCCTCTGTACATCTAGAACTTTCCTACATTTGTAAGAAATTCAGATGGTCCATAGAAAACTTTTATCACTCGAATTTCGTTTTTATTACTGCGTTACACTGGTTATCAGGAACCTCAGCTTCTATAGCTCCCAACATCTCTACTTTCTTATTGCTCAGTCTGATGCCTTTTTATCTCAAACTACGATCAAGAGCCCGCAAGATTTGTCTGATCGCTTTCTTCATCCCAGTATGTATGCACGCCGCCGCCTTTAGTCATCCCCCTTTCTTACACCCTCATAGAAAAAGCCTCTGTAAACAGAAAAATCCTAACTTCACAAAAAAAATGCGAAGAGGGTTTACTTTGAGCATAAAAAAACAGTTTTCCATAACTACCAAGCAAGGGCCGCTAAATGATATACTCGAATCAAATTTTAAGTCTAATTGCTTTTCTAAGAGATTTATTGAAAAGATGTTGGAAACTAGAAGCCATCTTAGGATTTTTCTAATAAACAAAATTCAATCAAGAGTGAAAAGTACTAGTTCATCTCAATTTCTTCAGACTCTTCTTCTGGGATCCCCTCCAGAAAAGCTATTACGAGAAAGATTTAGTTCCTTAGGAATCTCTCACATATTGGTTGTGTCTGGATTTCACTTTTTCGTACTCCAGAGAGTTCTTTACTCCACAACTTGTTTACTACCACCTAAATTCCGTCCATGGACAGTTTTGTCTGCGTTAACACTATTCTGTTGGATCCTTCCTTATTCTCCCTCTACTCTGAGAGCGTGGATCGGAACTACCCTTGCCATCTGCTCACTACTTGCAAGAGGCCACTGCTCCTCATTTAACCGATTAGGAGTTAGCCTCATTATATGTGCTACCTTATTCCCAAATAATTCAATGAGCTTTATTTTAACATTTCTATCCACAGCAAGCATCATGCTATTCTCTCCAAAGATTGCATTTTCTCTAAAAAATATTCTCCACAAGTTGCTAATTAAAACACATGAATCAACAACAAACTATTCATTGTTAATTAGAACTCTTAACTACCTTGTCAATTCTTTTTCTCTCACCATAGCATCTCAAATACTTCTTCTCCCTATTATGGCAAATTACTTTGGAAAAATAACTCTCAGTGGAATACTCTACAGCTTTTTTATTTCTCCTTTGATTTATCCCCTTTTTTGTCTTTCTCTTCTTGCTTTATGCACAAACATACCCCTCATCTGTAGATTAACAGACGGTTTTGCTACGTGTGTGCTAGACCAAATTATTCTCAAAGACTTTTTTGTCTTTAAGGAGTTCTCTCTTCCCCATTTATCGACTCTTGTAATACTTTGTTACATTCTAGTGGTCTTTGCACTAGGTATTTTTTTGCGGACACGCTCTTGGAAAGACTAACCAGTAATTGTTATTAGCCCCATGATATCACGTACTTCACATCAAAATAACGCAAGCCCCATCATGACTTATTCAAGGACACCTATTCACAAGGTTGTTCTTGTTGTCTTGGGCATTCTAGTTGCAGCTCTTCCTCTAACAACAGCATTTTCCTTTCCGTTGCCAATTGTATTAGCTTTTATTATTCCTCCTGCGTTAGTTTCTATCCTTCTTGCAGCACTACTTTGCTATAAAAAAAACATCTCTGCAAAAGATGTTCCTTATTCTGTAGAAAATACTTACAAACTATTAAAAGAATATACAGTAGAGTCTTGGGAACCCAAATATAGCTCCCTAGGGGGGGCTAATCAAATTTCTCTTTCCCATAAAACAACAAATATTCGATTGTGCCTACACCAAGGACATCCTTTTGATTGTAAGCAAACACAATCCCTATCAGCTTTCTTATTTTCTATAATTCCCTCCATGGAAAAGGAAGGAAACTGTTCCAGAACTCACTCGTGTTTATCAGCTATTTCTAATCCTTTATGGGAAAAAATAAGAAAATCTCCGAAGGATCGCATGCTGCCCGGAGAATATCGTATCATTCTCTGGGAGCCCTCCCAAGGACTTCCCCCCAGATCCAGCCATCTTATTTGGACCGTTGAAACAACCTTAGAGGATTTAGGCGGCTTTTCAAAAGACACCAATGAAATCTCCTTCCTGAACCTCTTCTCTACTTTCAGAAAAAGTTATTTAGAACTGTTTCTGTTATGCTTTGAACACAAAATTTACGAAATTCACCTACCTCTGTTAGGAGATAATATACCCAAACCCGTTATCATTGATGATAAAAATTGGGAACTTATGAAAGTCTTTCCTCTCCTTGCAGCTGCTTCTCAAGTAGCTAAAAATCAAAAAGAAAAGCCTTTAGAAATCCATATTGATAGCAAAAAAAAGACGCCTCTAAAAGGTTTATTATTAACTCTTTAATTTCATCATAACTGGATTTGTGCTATTCTTCCCGCAGTTTTTGGTGAAAATTAAACAATAGAGCGTCACAATGACTTCTGCCGCAACATCTGGTTCGTCCGCAAACACAGCAACAGTTTTATCTAAAGAGTTATCTTTTACGGAGAAATCCCTTTCCTTTACCAACAGGGATATAACGAAGATCGCGTTGATAATTGTTGGGCTTGTTTCGGCTGTTAAACTATTTGTGATGGCCGCTTGTTATTTTGTTTTTGGCTCTTCCATTATAGGCTCAGTCATCTTTACCGTTGGAGCTGCCTTGCTCCTGCTTTCTTTATTGGCTATTGATGCTAGAAGAAAAACCTTCCCTCCAGGAGCACTGCCATCTGAGTTGTACCCCACACATACTAGGGATCTCCCCCTTCACTTTGCTGCCAAGCTTTGGCATTTGCCAGAAGTCACAGACTTCTCTTCAGATTACACTAGCCAAATACTACAGCCTTACACAGTTTCTGCCCCAGGAATTTCTGGAGATTTAAGTTATGACGGCAGTGCTTTATTAGTAAGACTCTTGGGTATTGGTAGAGACGATTGGAGACATCACACTATATTCTTCCGTGATTGCCGATTAATTAAAAGAGAAATCCCCAATCTGGCAAGACACATAGACGGATTAGTTCTAACGAGAAAAAGAAATGTCATAGCTTTAGATGAGCAACCTGTTTTCATTACGGAAAGCCTTTCAGAGCAACTGTTGTCTCAAGCACTGGCGTCCACACAACAATTATCCCAGGAAGAAGTAGCTACTATTGATATTCCACAGGAGCACGTTAATCAATTAGGGAAACTTATTCTTATTGTAAATAATGAATTTAATGAAAAAACAAGTCCCAAATTATTTAAAAAATTAGTTCAGACTTACACAGCCGTATTCTCCATCGCCATTCAGAACGATTTAAGGTCTATTCAACTGCCATTGTTAGGTATAAGTGATTCTGACAAGAGCGATTTTGAGCGAGAAAACCTTTGTTTACTAGCTCTACTACACGCAATACAGCTCAATCTACTAGTACAACCAGAACTAGCCCACTTTAGGGTTAATCATTTGCCTAAAAGAATTTTAGAAAGAGATCCTAAACTCTATGCCAGGATTTGCGAATATCTTCGAGATCCTCAAAAACCTCTTCCAGATAGGAGCTTCTTTAAGGAGACTCCTATTTTAGAGCACGTTCCGGCTGATAGAACTGTCCAGTATTACTCTAGTAAGTCTGAAGTGGGCTTGCTACTTACACAAGCTACCGAGAATTTTCTCGAAAGGCAAAAAGCTCGACAAGCAGAAAAGCTTCGGGAAGCTGCTGCTAAAGAAATCAAAGACGCAGGGGATAGACCTACACCTGCTCCAATATCCCAGGAGACTGTTTCTGCGGTCTCAGCTTTACTAAGCTCTTCGACAGCTAGACAGATCTCTTCTAGAGTTAAAAAGAAACCCGACTCTAGGCCAATGTCAACTCCTACACCTGTAGCTCCAGCCCCCACTCCTGTGGCCCACACACCTGTAACTACCCCTGAAGCAACTCCTACACCTGTAGCTCCAGCCCCCACTCCTGTGGCCCACACACCTATAACTACCCCTGAAGCAACTCCTATACCTGTAGCTCCAGCCCCCACTCCTGTGGCCCACACACCTATAACTACCCCTGAAGCAACTCCTATACCTGTAGCTCCAGCCCCCACTCCTGTGGCCCACACACCTATAACTACCCCTGAAGCAACTCCTATACCTGTAGCTCCAGCCCCCACTCCTGTGGCCCACACACCTATAACTACCCCTGAAGCAACTCCTATACCTGTAGCTCCAGCCCCCACTCCTGTGGCCCACACACCTATAACTACCCCTGAAGCAACTCCTATACCTGTAGCTCCAGCCCCCACTCCTGTGGCCCACACACCTATAACTACCCCTGAAGCAACTCCTACACCTGTAGCTCCAGCCCTCACTCCTGTGGCCCACACACCTATAACTACCCCTGAAGCAACTCCTACACCTGTAGCTCCAGCCCCCACTCCTGTGGCCCACACACCTATAACTACCCCTGAAGCAACTCCTACTCTTGAAGGGCCCCTGGAATTATCTTTGCAAAATCTTCTTGAACAGCTCAGTTCTTTGCTCTCACTTTCTGGAAAAGGAGCTTGTTGTAAAAAATTCTTGTCAACGAAATCTAAAAAAGAATCCTTTAGCATTGTCAGCAAATGCTCCTCTTTAACTCAGAATATGTTTAATACAAATACTCCGAAGGATTTATTTGCAGAACTTTTTGAAAGAGAGAACCCCATAACGCTAACTCCGGATTCTAGATTAATGATAGTAAACGAGTTAGTCGAAAGGTTCTTTGGATCTTTGACATGCACAGAACTTTCAGAATATCTACTAGAGATTTTAAAGAACGATTCTTTCCTTTCTGAGTTTGGCAAGAAGAATCGTACATCTTTGCAAAAAGTATACGCAGAGGCCTTACAAAACTCTCAATTGTCTTCGCCTTCAGAAAACATATCCCCTTCAATGTTTGATTTGCATAAAAAAGGAGTCGTTAAAATGGGTAAAGCGATAAGCAAAGCTTCACACAAGGCTGTTAAAGTTGTTAGGGGACTAGGATCATCAGACAAGTCTCGACCGCATCATGCCGAACAAGACAAATCCAAAGATGATCCTAAATCTGATCCAGAGTGGCAATAACAAATTTTTAATTTCTACATAAACAAAGGTATACTTTCGGTATCATTATGACAACACAAATACCTATAGTCTTCTCCCGCCCCCTAGAGAGCGCGAATGTTAGACTTTCCAATCTATTGGATAATAACAAACGCGTTGCTACGAGCATATCGGATATCACAAAAATAGTTCTAATTACTATAGGATTGATTTCTTCGTTAGAACTCATTTGCGCTGCCATCTACTTACTCTCAATTGCCATCATGCCTGTGGCGCTCTTTGTTCTGGGCGTGGGGTTGGCAATTCTTTTAGTCTCTTTGGCAGGAATTGATTCGTACAAAAAAGATTTCCCATCTACGCTAGAAGATCTTACATCTATTCCTCTCAACACCTCGTGGTTAACAAAGCAGTATATGCCATCTTCTTGGCAAATTCCTTTCCTAGAAAGTGAACCTGAAGGAGAGCTAAACAAGATTTTGACAGAGAAATATGCAGTTTTCAATGTCGAAGGGGAAGATGAGTTTGACCAATATTCTGAGATATCTCATAAAACTCTCCCTTTTACAATCCTCTTACGAGAAACGCCTCGATCTATAAGAAATAGAGTCGCAGACGATTCTTCCGCAACGGTATTGGTTTCTAACACGCAAAAACCTGATTATGGGCATGGCAAACAAGGCTTCTACCTTCGCGGGCTTCCAATAGGATTCAAAGATAAAATCTTGAGAGAGATGATAAACAGACCCATTCCTTCTGATGATATATTTGCCTGGGAAACCCCCAAAGGCACGCAAGGCTCTGGAAGATACATCTTTGCTCTGGACTTATCTTCAAAGTTGACCCAGTTACCCTTTCAGGGTAGCCTTATCTCTTCTTCCTTTACGGAACAATTTTTTGCAGATTTGGTTCAGTTAAATTCGAAATTGATCGTCTTTGCTAATATGAACCAAATTTCAAATCTGCATTTGCAAGAGCTATTGGGCATCAATCTTTGTCCTAAAACTCATCCTGAGAGATCCGAATGGAGGAACTTGTGTTTCTTGGCCTTACTGTATGCTGTAGAACTGGAGCGAGTCAGAGGAAACTTCGTAAAAACTATCAGTATAGACACTGTTGGTGACTGGAGGAACTAAAAACCTCCAGTCTTTCAAGACTTTTTTCAATATTTTCCTTCGCTTATAAGTAAAGTTATGGAAATCAAAATTCTGCTAGCTCTTTAATCCCAGCAAGAATCCGATCCTTTTGAGGAAGGACTTCACTTTCGAGGACCTTACAGTAAGGGACGGGAGTATTGAGACCGCATAATCTGCGTATGGGAGCATCAAGGTGCATACCAGCTTCTTCTGCGACAACAGCCACAATCTCACTTCCAAAACCGCAGATTTCTGGTGCTTCATGGATGACTAAAAGCTTCCCGGTACTCTTCACGGACTCTATAACCATAGCAGAATCCCAGGGGATTAGGGTTCTCAAATCAATAAGAGTAATGGATATCCCCAGGGCATCCAACTCAGATAGTAGATCTACACACAACACCAAAGGCATTCCCCAAGAAACTACCGTAAGATCTCTTCCGTCTCGGACTTTCGCTGCCTTACCGAAAGGAAGAATATAGTTACTGGAGTATACTGCTCTTGAGCTAAAGATTCTTCTTTGGTACAGGGCCTTATGCTCCATAAAAACAACAGGATTTCTGTCTCTAATCGACGCTTTCATGAGGGCTTTGGCATCTGCTGCATTGCTTGGGTAAGCCACTTTTATTCCGGGACAATGAGCCAAAAACCCTTCTATACTTTGAGAATGGTAAGGCCCCCCCTGAATATACCCTCCGCAAGGAGTCCTTATAACAATGGGGCACTCCCACTCTCCTGCAGAACGATAATGTATACTTGAAGCCTCACCAAATAGCTGATTAATTCCGGGCCAAATGTAGTCTGCGAACTGTATTTCTGCTACAGGCTTATGAATCTCATCAAAGGACATTCCTACAGCTGTGCCGATAATGGTAGCCTCAGCCAATGGAGTATTGAAGCAACGATTTTCTCCAAAAGCATCTGTTAGCCCTCTGGTAACTCCGAAGACTCCTCCTTTATCACCTGCTACATCCTCCCCAAAAACAACGACACCAGCATCCCTTTGCATTTCTTCCAAGATACCCTCTCGAATCGCATCTCGCATAGTTTTAGGTTCATTTTCCGAAAAACTCGATTCATGAATATTTTCATAATCAATGAGAACGTCAGTAGGAGGAGCATATACATGAAGAGAGGCTGTTCCCCTACCTGGGAACGGTGTCAATAAAGCTTCTGAAGCTGCCGCTTCCACTTCCTTGCTCACTTTAGCCTTCAAATCTAAAAGCTCTTCTCTTGAAGCTTCTCTCCTTAAAAGAATCTCCCTTTCTAAAACGGTAATAGGATCTTTAGATTCTTGTAAAAGAGACAACTCACTTGCTGTGCGATATTTTTCATGATTATCAGAATTGCTATGAGCCTGTAATCTAGCAACCTCTGCAATAACAAGCGCAGGCCTACTTTGGATCCTGGCCTCTTCTACAGCCTGAGCAAAAACTCTATCTAAATCACAATAGGAAGTCCCTGACACTTCATAAACGGATATACCTTTGTAACATTGTCCTAAAGCAGCTAAATCTGCTCCGCATTGTTTATCGAAAGGAACAGAGATGGCCCAGCGATTGTTTTGTATTACAGTAACAACAGGCAAGTAATGTAGGGAGACGTAATTCAACATCTCATGGAACTCGCCTTGTGACGTGGCTCCTTCCCCAGCAGATACGTAGACAACCTCTTGAGCTCCAGAATTCTTTACGGCCCACCCTCTACCTGCTGCGTGCAAAAATTGCGTACCTACAATACTAGACTGACAACAAATACGCATCTTTTTGTGCGAATAGTGATATGGCATCATACGACCAGAAGAATGATCTGGAATATCTCTGGCCAGAAAAGAAGCAAAAATTTCTTGTAAGGAACAACCTAAAGCCAAAGGGAGTGCTTGGTCTCTGTAGTAAGGGAAGAACCAATCTTTTCCTGGCTCTAAATACTTGGCTGCTAGGATCCCGACCAATTCGTGGCCGGCGCAGGACAACTGAAAACTTCCTCCCGAATCACTTTGTCGAGAGAGCTTGAACATTTTTTCTTCCGCGAGACGTACGCGATACAAAACCTCGATTGCCTCAACTAAGGAAGACTGAACTCCCCCTTTTACAAGCATCCTACCCCCTTAGCAATCTATTAACCGTTATACAGCAAAATCAGAGAAGAAACTCTTAATTTTGTCTAAAAAACCACGTTTCTTGGGAAAATTTTCAGCTTTTTCTGTAGAAGAAAATTTCCTTAATAGATCTTTCTGCTCTTCCGAGAGCCTTTGCGGAGTCTCGACCCAAACTCTGACAAGTAAATCTCCCTTGCCTCTCCCATGAACGTTTGGAAAGCCATGCCCGCGCACTTTCAGCACTGTACCACTCTGGATACCCTCAGGTATGGTTAATAAGCAAGTACCTTCTTTGAGTAAGGTAGGGATTTCCTTCTTCATTCCTAACGCCGCATCAACAAAACCTATAGGAAGGTCCAAGATTAGATTATCGCCTTGTCTTTCAAAAACGGGATGCGAGGCTACATCGATACACACATAGAGGTCCCCTGAAGGCCCTCTATTTTTTCCTGCATCACCGTAGCCATCCATCTTCAGACGCATTCCCGAATCAACCCCAGCAGGAATATGCACAGAAATCTGACGCTTATCTTTAACTCGTCCCTGTCCTTTACAGTTCTTACAAGGATCTACAATAACCTTTCCTTCTCCTCCGCATTCAGGACAGGTAGAGGCCATAGAGAAAAACCCTCGCGTTTGGACAACTTGACCGGAGCCCCTACATTTTCCACAAGTTTTGACTCCGTCTTTGGTCGAAGCTCCGGAGCCGTCGCAGCTAGCACACGCCTGGTAACCAGAAATCACCAACTCTTTATCCACTCCGCGCGCAGCTTCCTCAAAACTCAGTTTAATATGAACCTTCTTACTAGCCCCTCTAGAAGCGCTAGCGGCATCCCCGCCAAAACTATCTCCGCCAAGACCCCCAAAAAGATTGTCAAAGATAGAGCCTCCGCCTCCCAAATCACCGAACGCGCCCATAAAGGTCCTGAGAGCGTCCTCCATATTACCGAAGCCTCCCCCAGAAAAACCTCCAGCTCCAGCAAAGGGCCCATCCTTCCCGTAACGATCGTAAGACTCTCTTTTTTTAGGGTCACTCAGAACTTCATAGGCCTCAGAAACTTCCTTGAAACGCCTCTCAGCCTCAGCATCCCCGGGATTTTTGTCTGGATGATATTTGACCGCAAGCTTCCTGTATGCCTTTTTTATTTCTTCTGCAGAAGCACCTCTCTCTACACCCAACACAGAGTAATAGTCCATACACTCCTAAACCAAGTTTCACATCAAAATTACCGGCTACGATATTTTGCTGCAGCTTTAGATTTCGCTCTTTTCTTCACAGACGGCTTATCATAAAAACGATGCCCTTTGGACGCTTTCATGATTCCCTCTTTATCAACTTTCTTCTTCAAAACTCGAAGAGCCTTGTCTATTGGCTCACCAATTCTCACTTTAACACTTGGCATCGACAACCTTACAATAGATTCAAAAAACAAATCCCTCCGCTCCAGAGAAAAACATTTCTGTAGAGAGCGGTTCGCGGCAAATTGTAACACCATCATCATTACCCTTCAAGAGTTAGTTCACTCTAAATCTCCCTCAAAACGGAGAAGGTCCTGAATAATCTAATTCCAAAGAATTTTCCGCAGCACCTCTTTCCCATTGAGACTTTAGCAGAGACAGCACTCTGGAAAAATTTGGCACAACGACATCCACCGTTATATCATCAGGAATATTTTCAAAAAAACCCTTGTTAGGACATAAAATCTTTCGAGAACCATACCCTTTACAGAAATCAAAAATTTCCTTCACTCCAACCACCTTCGGCTCTACTAGAGTCCTAACCTCTCCGTCTACTAGCTCTCGAAGACAAATAAAACCCTCCCTCTTACTTACAGCAATACAGACAGTAAAAACTCCATTCTCCCGAGGAACAAAAGCTTCTGTGGTCGACCATCCCAAAATTGGAATTCGCAAACTATGAGCTATCCCTAACCCATAGGCCACACCCTGACGCAGAGAGGAAAATCTACCAGGACCTTTGCATACCCCTATCATCTCTGGTGGATAATCTAACCCTCTAACAAAATCACCGAGAGAATCTAAACCCTCCTTATCCGGCAACTCTTTGAGAAACGAAATATCATAAAAATCCGCAGAATAAGCAAAAAAAGGCCTTCCCACGGAAGTATCTAAAAGCAAAACTCGCATACCAACAGATATTTTTAACGCAGTGAACTAGAGAATGATAAAGCAAACTTTGTTTAAGAACAACTCCGTGTCAAAACTACCTATGAATCACTTTTCTTCTCAAAAAAGAAATACTATCTGGCATCGGAAAAACATCATCTTCTAAACCATCAATAACTCTTTGGGTATAAGCAAACTTGTGCGTAGTGAATTTTTTACTATTCAATCCCCTAATGGATCTTCTTAAGACTTTTTTCTACACCTCCTTTCTCTCATAAAAAAAAACCAGATGTGCTAACCTTTGCACTTTAGAAGCAATTAATTCGTGTAGGTAACAGTGGATTCTGAGGATTCAAAAGATAGTCAAGAATTTCCAGAGACTAACCCTTCTGATATTGAGAAAATTTTGGATGATAGCGAAGAAATGGAAGAGAAATCTGCAAGGAAGCATCTCCCATCAGAGCTTTTCATCCTTCCTCTCAATAAACGCCCATTTTTCCCCGGAATGGCTGCTCCAGTCCTTATTGAATCCGGCCCTTATTATGAAGTGCTTAAGATGTTAGCTAAGTCCTCCCAAAAGTATGTGGGCCTTGCTTTGACGAAAAAGGAAAATGCCGACATTTTGAAAGTAAATTTCAATAAGCTATACCGTGTAGGTGTATTGGCTCGGATTTTGCGCATCATGCCGATAGAGGGCGGTAGCGCTCAGGTTCTTCTGAGCATTGAGGAGCGCATACGCATAGAAGAACCCATCAAAGACAAGCACCTTAAAGCAAAAGTTTCTTACCATCCCGATAACAAAGAATTAACGGAAGAGCTCAAAGCCTACTCTGTTAATATTGTCTCGGTTATTAAGGAATTACTTAAGCTTAACCCTCTCTTTAAAGAGGAGTTGCAAATCTTTTTGGGTCATTCCGACTTCACAGAGCCCAGTAAGCTAGCGGATTTCTCGGTAGCTCTAACAACGGCTACCAGGGAAGAACTTCAAGAAATTTTAGAAACTGTCGATATGCATGACAGAATCGATAAGGCCCTCGTTCTCTTAAAAAAGGAACTAGATCTCAGCAGGTTGCAAAGAAGTATTAATCAAAAAATTGAAGCCACGATTACCAAAACTCAAAAAGAATTCTTTTTAAAAGAGCAGTTGAAAACAATAAAAAAAGAACTCGGCCTTGAAAAAGAAGATAAAGCTGTAGACATAGACCGATTCACTGCTAGGCTGAAAAAACGATCTGTTCCTGAGTACGCCATGGACGTTATTCAGGAAGAAATTGAAAAACTCCAAACTCTGGATACTTCTTCGGCCGAATACGCTGTTTGTCGCAATTATTTAGATTGGTTGACGATCATTCCCTGGGGAGTTCAGAGCAAAGAGTATCATGATCTAAAAAAAGCTGAAAAAATCTTAAACAAAGATCATTACGGACTGGAAGACATTAAACAACGTATTCTAGAGCTTATCAGCGTAGGAAAGCTTTCTGATGGGTTAAAGGGCAGCATTATTTGTCTTGTAGGTCCTCCTGGAGTAGGAAAAACTAGTATAGGCAAGAGCATTGCCAAAGTTTTGCATAGAAAGTTCTTTCGTTTCTCCGTAGGCGGTATGCGTGATGAAGCTGAAATTAAGGGTCACCGCAGGACATATATTGGATCTATGCCGGGGAAAATGGTTCAGGCTTTAAAACAAAGTCAAACCATGAATCCAGTCATTATGATTGATGAGGTTGATAAAATCGGTTCTAGCTACCATGGAGATCCTGCTTCTGCCCTTTTGGAAGTTTTAGATCCTGAGCAAAACAAAGATTTTTTGGATCACTACTTGGATGTCCGTGTAGATCTATCCAACGTTTTGTTCATTCTTACAGCAAATGTTTTGGACTCTATTCCCGAGCCTCTTCTGGACAGAATGGAAATCCTTCGTTTGTCTGGATATATACTAGAAGAAAAATTACAGATTGCAACTAAGTACTTGATTCCCAAAGCTAGAAAGGAAATGGGGTTAAAGGCGGATGATGTCGTTTTTCAGCCAGAAGCTATAAAGCAAATGATTAACAGCTACGCTAGAGAGTCTGGTGTACGAACACTAGATGGGAATATTAAGAAGATCTTAAGGAAGGTGGCTTTTAAGATTGTCCAAGACGAAGAGAAGCCCAAACCAAGGAGAAAACAGCAAAGAATTACTGTGGAAAATCTCTCCGATTACTTAGGAAAGCCTATTTTTTCTAGCGACAGGTTCTATGAACATCCTCCAGTGGGAGTGGCAACTGGGCTGGCATGGACTTCTTTAGGTGGCGCCACTCTGTATATTGAGAGTGTTCATGTTCCCGCAGACAAGACTGAGATGCAACTTACAGGTCAGGCCGGGGATGTTATGAAAGAATCTTCTCGTATAGCATGGACTTATCTTAATAGCGCTTTGGATAAATATGCCCCAGGATTCACCTTTTTCAACAAGTCCCAGGTACACATCCACATCCCTGAAGGCGCTACACCAAAGGATGGTCCTTCAGCCGGAGTCACTATGGTCACCTCCTTATTGTCTCTTCTCTTGGAGACCCCTGTACTGAAAAATTTGGGTATGACAGGAGAGCTTACCCTAACGGGAAGAGTTTTAGGAGTCGGAGGTATTAGAGAAAAACTTATCGCAGCAAGAAGGTCGCAACTAACAACATTAATCTTTCCCGAGGATAACCGAAGAGATTATGATGAATTGCCGGGATATCTTAAGAAAGGGCTGAAAATACACTTTGTTTCTCATTACGATGATGTATTCAAGATAGCTTTCCCAAAGAAGAAAAAGTAACCGCGATCTTAAAGGCGTAGTTTGGCTTCTATTAGCAGCAACTGCGCCTAACTTGTTTTGTATTTTGTCTTTACAAGATAGCTTCTCTATCTTTTAATTCTCCTTTTGCTATCACAACTAGGTACTATGGCCCTATCACCATTGCAATATCATCCCCATTTGCAGATAAACGATACCATTCATGAGCCTTCGTCTTCCGCACAAAAGACGAACCGTGTTTTTTTTGCCATCCTTGTAATTCTTTCGTTGATGATGGTGGCGTCCATAATTTGTTTATTAATAACTCCAGAACAGTGGCAAGTGGGATTAATAGGTTTTTTTTGTCTCTCTCTTTCTGTTATTTCTTCCTGTTTACTTTCTTTTTGCACCCAGCACTCTTCTATCTTCGAACTTCCTAAAGTACCTTCTAGCCCAGAACAAAAAAAAGAAAAATCTTCTAACGAATCACAAATAGATAATTTACCTGTCCCCCATCTCTCTCTTAATTCTCGATCAAGTTCCTTATCTTCTTTGGCCTCTCTTTGAAGAGTGTCTAGCAACACGCAAGCATATGAGAAGAATTTACTCTTAAGGAAAAATTCTCTCTTCCATCTTTTATGAAAATCTTAAAACAAATTTTTAAATACAAAATCCCTCTCTAATCTACTTCTGAGATAGAAAGTCCTTAAAAACAAAGAAATCAAAAACAATAAAAACATTTTTATAAAGAGGGTTAAAAAATTAAATTAAATTGATCAAAATCAATCATAATTAATAACTTTCTATCATCTAATGAAAAGCATTTAAAAATTTTTATGTCTCTACCCGTAGGCAGTTACGACCCTTTTAAAGACCCTATCCCTTCTACTTCATCACAAGCGTTGGAGGAATTGGACACAGCAAACAAGGTGCAGCGAACTTTTGAACTATTGAAAAACCTTCTAGATACGACAGAAAAAAGAGATAGCAGTCCTAAAACTGGCTCCGTGCAAGCGTTATTAGAAGAGCAATATGATTCTATTGTTATTGATGCAGCAAAGCGACAAATTATTAGACTTATCCAAGAAACATCTCAAAACTGCCTCCAAATCGCCAAGACATTAGTCAATAGGGAGATATGTTTAGAACAGCGGTTACAAGAAAGCCATCTCCTCACCCGACAAGAACTGGCTTCCATCAAAATTTCCCTGAAAGAACTTTGTGAGAAACAATCTCCTGTACAGCAGACAAAATCAGAAAAGCAAAAGAGCTTACCCTTAAAAAAACGAACTTACAAAGAAGCCTTTCTTCCAGAAGAAGATCTTTTACCTAAAAAAATTTCATACTCCCCAGAGGTGACTCTTCGACTTTCTAATAGCTCTTTAGAGACAGTGTTTGCGCTACTCGATATGGTGAAAGATAACAAGGGATGGGGAACAAAAGATTTTACTTGCTCTACTCATACTCCTTCTGGATGTGCAACTTGCTCTCCAATCCAACATTTGATGACTACAGAAAAATCAACTAAAGAAATGCAGTTAAGAAGGCAACTTTGTGTCTTGTTGGAATATACTTCAAGGGAAGCTCTAGCTAAATGCCTTCATGAAAATCGTCATATATTAGCTTCAATACTAGGAGGTGCTTGTCTCCCTAACCATCACTTAGCCTTTATCATTGACCAGTGTCAAATTGATGATGACATCTGTCTTCCTGATACTCCGAATCCAAAATCTCAAGCACAAATTTATAAATATATGGAAGAAATCATCAGTGCTGGAGTTGAATCTGCTTTCGTCAAAGGGATAAGGTCTGTCTGGAAAACAACAAAAATGTTCCAGATCGCCGATGCTCTAACTATCACTTCAGAGTACGACACAAACCACGAGGAAATTCTTACCAAGACATCATTTTTAGATGCCCTACCCAAGCTGCAGAAAACGTACTTCTTTACTTCTAAAGGTAGAAAAAGCAAAAACCACGCAGACGCGGCCTATTCTTTGCCGTTCGGCCTTTTCCTGACGCAGGCAACCTTTGCTACTGCTCAAGCAATATTGCATAACCCTTCTTCTGCGTTTTTATTAACAAAAACAAGTTTGGGAAAACCGCTTCCAACATTAACTCTATTGCTAAGAATACTCAGTCTGATTCTTTCCTTACACACAAAGTGGAAACTACGCCTTCTACCCTGCAAGGCAAGTGTAAAAGCTCGAAGTTATTTGCATTTCAATGACGCCGATTCTGAAGCTTTGGAAAACGACTTCTTATCGTTTACCAAGGAAAATGAAATCAAAATGAGTGGAAGTAATTACTCAAAGAAAAAGCCCCAGCCTAAAAAGCAATGAGACATTAACCCATTTTAAATACAAAAAACATCGTTAAGTAAAGCACGTTTAGAATTATTTAAATTATTGCATGACAAACCCCGTAAATCCGCGACTCTATCGCTCTCAAATCCTAACAGTTACCTCTGAAGGAGATTCTCTCAAAGAAAACGAAAAATCCATAGAAGAAAAAGTCCATAGTGCCTTTCTTATCCTAAAAGATCTCCTGACGCTTTCTTCTGAGGAGAACCCACCTGGAACCTCTCAGCAAGAACGTCCAGTATTACATCAGCTAGAAATGTACGACAGTATTGTTGTCCAGGCTTTGGGTCAACAAATTTCTCGCCTCTTAAAAGAGACAGCTCAAACTTGCTCCCAGGTAGCTAGGGCCGTCATCATGAACAACATGTCCATTGAAGGAAGATTACAATCTTGCCAACTTTTTACAAGAGATGAGTTGGAAAAATTAAAAACGACTCTACAAGATTTAAGTGAAAGCGGGTCATCTTCCTCCAAGCGTTCCCTTGAAGAAGGAAAGTCTCTTCCACTAAAGAAACGTAAGTATATCCCAGCAGATGAATTTTCTCCCTTGGTGTTACCAGAAACTTCTTCAACGTCTGCTATTGCAAAAGCCCTGCAATCCACTCAAGTACTATGCCACAAAGAATCTCTCTTAGCATTGCTAACTATGGTAGAGAAGAAGTTAAAATGGACAATAAACAACTTTACTTGTCCACAGCATACCCCTCCTGGTTGCACTTTTTGCGCTCCTATTTGTGCTTTAATGTTTTCGCCTAAAGAAGAAATCCCACAATTGAGTGACCAGCTACAAATTCTACTACAATACACAAGCAAAGAGCGCTTGGCAGGCTGTTTAAGCTCTAACACAAGTTTACTTCAAAATCTTTTGAAAGCACGGTTCTTTCGCAACCATCAATTAGCAATTATCCTATCAGAATGCGATATAAGCGATGATATTTGCTGCCCTAATGTTCCCAATCCAAAACACCAAGTCCAAATATACACCTTGACTGAGCAACTAATCACTGCTGGACCTAATTCTCCCTTCGTACAAACGATAAGAAAACTGTGGAAGCAGAGCACCCTAGAAAAACTTGAAGACTCTTTAGAACTGTCATTGAATGATCAAGGAACTACTAAACAGTCAATAACCAGAGATTTGTTCATCGCTCTTCTTCCTAAATTACACCGCACCTACTACTTTTTAACTTCAGACAAAAAATATCGGAATTTCTCCGACAGGCCAATCACACCACCCTTTGCGAGATTCCTCGCTAACGCAGCTTTTGCAACTGTTCAGTCCATTATAGAATCCAAAGAGTGCTCTGAGTTTCTCACAAAAACTCCAGAAGGAAAACTACTACCTTCCTACAGACTACTGATACAAGTCCTATGTTTAATACTTTCATCCAGCATCAAGTGGAAATTACGCTTGCTGCCGTGCAAAGCGAGCATAAAAGTACGTCATCATCTCGCATTTGACGAGAGCACTACCAGGATCCTCCACGAAGAGTTCTCTCTATTTGCACAGAGAAACCATATCAACGTAAGTGGAAGCTCTACCATTAGGGACGTTAAACCTTCAAAAAGTTAACCCATTAAAACAAACGGTAAATCGAAAAAATTAAATAAAAATAGGAATTCTTTATCAATGTCTTCATCTATAAGCAGAAGTTCTTCTCCACAATCTCCTGCATACATACAATCTTCAACAAGGAGCCCTGATTCTTTAGGCAACCGGATAGAAAAGACATTCCACACCTTGCAATCTCTTTATCTTTTCTCTTTAGATAAAAAAACATCCGAAGAGCTAACAGCTAAATACAATTTAGCAGTGGTGGACGCCCTTTCCTCGCAAATAAGCTCTATCCGTATGGAGACAACAAAAAACTGCTTACAGATAGCACAGGCCATGATAAGCCTAAATATTCATCTAGAATCTCGGCTACAGTCTTGTCAAGTTCTAACGAATAAAGAACTTCTAGATATAAAATCTACTTTAAAAGATCTGGATGAAAGCGGTTCATCATCGTATTCGGAAGCTACCTCTTCCTCGGAAATGCGACAAAAAAGTTTATTAGAGAAATTCACCGTCTCCTCGTCCAAGGAAGGAGAAAAACTTGCTAGTCAAGAAAAACGAAAAGCGACAGACTCTGCTCTTCAAAGCTCTTTACCATTCAAGAAGCGCAAACATTTCTTTGAAGAAGCTTCCTCTGCCCTTCCTTCCTTACAATTTCCATCTATTCCTCCTCTCACCCCTTCAACTCCCCTGCCACAAACTCGAGTATTACAAAAACCTACGTCTCACCCTTGTTCTGTAATTCTACATACCAGCAATATTTCAGAAGAAATTCCGTTAGAATCCATGATAGCATTTGTCGATATGGTTGCATCTCGGAAAGGCTGGGGCCCATCAGACTTTTCATGCCATAATCACCTCGGTAGCTCTTGCCCTACTTGCCGACCTATTCAACACTTAATGATACTAAACAAAACACAGAAAGAGATTTTTCTAAGAAGACAAATAACTGATTTATTAAGCTACACCACTAAACAGTCTCTAGCTAAATGCCTTGCTTCAAATCCTATATTATCGGAGTCCATAAGAAATGCTCACTATCTACGCAATTATCAAATAGCTCTAGTTATTAAAGAATGTGGCATTGGTAATGAGGTTTGTTTACCTAAAGTCTCTAATCCTGCTACTCAACTTTCCGTTTATCTTCCTTTGTTATCTTTGATTAGAGAAGGTTCTAATTCTACATTTGTAAAGTGCATCAAAGAAATTTGGCTGCAAACCAAAAATAAGGGTTACCCACCTGTCCTTCGAATAGCAGAGGATAGCCCACAATCCGCTCGATTCATCTATCTGGAAGATTTTGCCAAACATTTTCCAGATATTCAACGCTCTTACCCTGCTGTGAATAGAAGAAGAGGTATCCCTGCATTTTCGGACAAACATATGACAAACTCTTTTGCTAAGTTTTTAGCTTGTGTCACTTTTGGAACAGTCAACGCAATCCTAGCGAACCCTCAGTATCACCACCTTCTTACACCTATGCCCTCGGGAGCCAAGCTACCCTCTATGGACTTAATCATGCGAGTATGTTGTCTCGCCTTATGTTCCAACACCAAATACAAAGTGCGGATACTTCCATGTAAGATCAGTGTGAAAACACGAGACTATCTGCATTTTGGAGAGGAAACCACCAAGGAATTATTCCAGTCCCTACTGGAGTTCACTGTATCAAACAATATCAAGCTTAATGGCTGTTAATTGTCTGTGAAACAAGGTTTTTATTACAAAAACCAAATGAAATTAAAAAAATGAATTAAATTGAAACAAAAACAAAATAAATAAAATTATATCCCTAAAAACAAGAGAATTCATGACTTTGCCTATAGGCTCACCACATCTTTCACCTATTTCTTCCATCGAATCACCCACAAGTTCTGGAGGAAGCCAACAAGATAGAATCAAAGATCTTTCATCACTAATTCAGGAACTTCTCCGCTTTTCTACCGGAAGCTCTAGCTCATCAGCAATACAATCAAAGGAAGATGTATTGCTAAGCTTATACAGTATAGATTCTATAGAATCCATCTCTGAACAACTTTTTAGCGTAATACAGTCGACTTCCGCCAGCTGTTCTAAAATTGCTAAAGCTTTAATTGCATCCAATATTTCGTTAGATAATAAGTTGGCATCTAACCAAAGACTAACCCCTGAAGAACTCTCACTAATATCCTCTTCTTTGAGTGGAGATGGCTCGTCTCCAGGCATCTCAGAGAAAAGAAAAATCTCTGAAGAAACGGACCTTGAAGAACAAAAAAAACTGCCGCTGAAAAAAAGAAAGATATTCTTCGGATTACATTCGTCTCTACTGCCAGAGACGGAGGAATCTCATATTCACTCTTCAAAGCCAACCCCAATTTGTTCTTTGGAAATGGTTCGAGAATTTATAAAAACTGCACGGGAGGAATGCATAAGGGAACCCATATCCTTCCCTTGCCACAAGCACGAGATTGACAAATGTTTAATGTGCCAACCAACCTTCTTATATAACCAACCTGTACCGAATGAAACAGAACTTCTTTTGAAAAGGCAGCTGTATATCCTCACGGAACACTCCGACGTTGAAACTATTGCACAAGCAATTTTTACAACCGAAAGTCTCCTGGAATGTTTTCTCGATAGAAAATACTTCCGCAATCACCAACTGGCAGTTCTCCTAGAAAAAGGTAATGTAGGAAATTCCATTTGCATCTCAAACTTACCCAATCCTAAGTTGCATCTTGCTCTCTATACGCCTATGTCTTCCCTAGTGGAACAGGGATTAAAGAATACTTTTATCCAAAACATATTGAAATTGTGGAGCACATCTACAGAAATTGTAACCCCAATGACCACTCTAGATATTCTTGCAGAATCAGGAGCCATAGAATCTCTAGACACATCGACTTTAGAGAAAAGAATTCCGAAAGTCATTAGGACATACGTGAACGTAAGTAAAAAAACAGGAGATACAAGCCACGTAAAAAGACAGATGTCTTCTACATTCTCTTCTTTTTTGTCTTCTGTCATCTTTAAAACTATTCAGAATATCTTAATGGACTCCTCCTATCACTTTCTCCTAGAGGAAACAAGCTCTGGACAGAAGCTTCCTTCTTTTGAATTGCTGATGCGTATCTGCTCTCTAATTCTTGGATCTAGTTTCAAGTGGAAGACACGTCCTCTACCCTGTAAAGCCAGCGTAAAACTCATGGACCATTTAGAGTTTGACGTAGAAACAACCCAAAAGATTAATGAATCTTTAGTAAGATTTATTAGACAAAACAAAATAAAACTTAAAGGAAGCAGAGATTTTTAAAAAACCTTCAAAAAAACTAAACTAAAAAATTAAAAAACATTAAAAACCATGTCATTACCCATAGATCGTCGTTCACCAGGTACTTCTCCTCAACCTTCTACCTTACAAGAACCACCCCAAGAAGAAAGAACCATCGCTCCTTCCCTGAAAGAAAAAATTCTTAGCACTTTCGATCTATTGCAAAACTTGCTCTTATTTCATATCCAACTAAAAGACAACCAAAAATCTGAACCTCACACATCGTTGTCTGAATATAACATTCAAACTGTAAAATCTACTTCGCAACAGATACAAGAAGTTATGGAAGAAACAACCAAAGGATGCATGGATATAGCTAAAGCATTGATTGCTTCAAATATTTCATTGGAACAAGGGTTATCTTCTAATAGGTTGCTCACAAGTACAGAACTATCTCTTATAAAATCCACCTTAAAAGATTTCGAGGATGCAGGCGGTACAAGCAGTACAAAAAGACCATCACCCTCACAAGAAAAGGAGCTTGAACAACACCTGCCATTGAAAAAACGAAAATACTTTTTAGAAGCCATCTCTACCCCCTCTCTGATCCCACAACCTAAACGATCTTCCCTGGAATCTGAATGTTCCCTAGAAACGGTAAAAATCCTCCTGGGACTTATTAAACAAGGACAACGAAAAGAATTTCTATGTTCCATGCACACACTCTCAGAGACTTGTTCGCTATGTCTACCTATAAAACATTTTCTTTCAACAATTCATGCTGAAGGTTCCCGAGCACCGATTTTGGAACAACAAATCAGTGTGCTATTAGACTGTACGACCATGGAAAATTTAGCTAACTGCTTGTATAAGAATAGGGACATATTAAAAAACCTACTAAATGCGAAACATATTCGCAACCACCAGCTAGCCACAATAGCCCTAGAGTGCGATATTGGAGATGAGATATGCCTCAATAATTTAGAGAACCCCAAAACACAGGCAATCATATATTCCCACGTAAGTAAGTTCACCTCTGAAGGTTTATCTTCTCCTTTTGTATCAAAAATGAAAGAGATTTGGGAAAGCTCTAATCTCCCTCAAGAAATCGCTAAATGCTTCGAGATCATAAATCCCGAAACAAACGAAGTCCAAAAGATGACAGACCAAGAGTTTGCCTCATTAATCCCCTGTATACAACGTTCCCATCGATTCAGAGACCAAAGAAGAACTCATGGAATCAATTATTCCAATAGAATGATGTCGCCAAAGTTTGCTAAATTTTTGTCTTCTCTTGTATTTAGAACAGCCCAGATTATTCTACTAGACACCTTGTCATACGGTTCCTTACTAACAGAAGGACCCAACGGAGTACTTTTCCTAACGAAAGATTTGCTCATGCAAATTTGTTCTCTGATTCTTTGTTCTAATACATCCTGGATTCTTCGCATACTTCCTTGCAAAGCTAGTGTTAACCGTAGAGAAACTTTGGAATTTGAACCCAAAACCACAGCCTTATTGCATGAAGCCATAGTCAGCTTCACTCGTAGGAGCGGCATCATATTGCTTGGAAGATGCTTTCTCAAATAAGCATTTGCATTAAAAAATGGATAGCGTACACTGGCCACCTTTCGATATCACCCTGGAGCATATCGGATGTCTTCTCCTGTCAGTGGGGCTGACGGAAGCCCCTCAAGGGACTCTCCCTCCAGTTCGTCTAGAGAAGAACCCCGCTCTTCCTCGCCCGCGCTTCCCTCCATAGACACAAGGATTACCAGAACGTTTTTACTGCTTCAAGACTTGTATTTGGTTTCCTTACGAGAGATTCCTCTATCCCTTCAAGGGTACAATCCGATAGTTTTAGAGCAAACTGCTGAACAAATTCGGTCAATGATGCATTGGGAAAGAAATTTTCTCAAAATAGCTAGGGCTATGGTTAGCGCTAACATTACTCTGGAGACCAAACTAAGAGATAATTCGTCCCTTACAAATCAAGAAATATCTCTGATAACAAATACACTACAAGACATTGCCGAGGCTGGAGGAAGTGGGACATCTACCAAGGCTCAGAAAGGAACCAAACGACCTGCCGAGACAGAAGATCAAGAGGTGCCCAAGAAAAAGAGTACATCTGTGCCCGGGACTTCCAGTGAATTCCAAGAAGAACAGAGTTTATGCTCTCCTGAAACCATCTCAATGATTCTGGACATAGCTTACAACAGGCTGGGTTACAGAAAGAATGATTTCTTTTGTTACTACTTCCATAAAGAATTGCTTTGTCAGCATTGCCAAAGAGTTCAGAACTTCTTGTCTCCCCAAAAAAACAAAACAGAAATTCAGTTGCGCCAGCAACTGAAAGATTTGCTTTTGTTGTACACTAACCACAGAAAGCTTGCGTCTTGCCTACACAGGCATAAGCAGCTTCAGGAAGTTCTTCTACAGGCACAACCTTTTACTAACTTTCAGCTTGCTCTGATCATAAGTGATTGCCAAGTTTTAGCTCCAACGGGCCTTCCTAACCTTCCGGACCCCATGAACCACTTATTCATTTACTCCCGGTTAGATAAACTAGTTAAGGAAGGTCTCAACAGTCCTCTCATAAGAGCCGTAAGACAGGTTTGGTCTACGGATCGCCAACCCAGCCTGAAAGCTGACCTTATGGTGATAGCCTCTGACCAGTCTGGAGAAAAAATAGAAACCATCACCACAAGACAATTACAAGACAAACTTCCGGACATACGGCATTCCAAGTTAGTCGTAAGAAAAGCCTATTACATGAAAAAAACAATGACCCCCCTTTTTTTGGAAACCGTTGCCACGATAGCTCTGAGAACTACCAAGAGCCTTCTAAAGCGTCCAGAATTTAGCTTTTTGACTGTGCCTTCGCCGTCAAAAAGAAGACTTCCTACTCTGGATTTGCTCCTTGATATTTGCGCCCTTGTTTTTGGTTGTGGAGGGGAATGGATGGCAGAACCTCCACCATCTCGGGTGAGCCAAAGAATTTCTCCCCAAGAAAGAAATTGTTTGTTTTTTGCATCGCCTCTAAGAGAGCTTTTGCACGAAGAAATTTTGAAATACATTGAAAATAATAATATAGAATGCAACGAAAACTATTTATTTTCAAGAAAATAAAAAATCAATTCAATTGAAACAAATCATCAAATACACACAGAATTATCTCTTCTTAAAGTAATTAGAGATATAACAATGACCTCCCCTGTAAATAGCAGGTCTTCCTTTTCTCAAACCACACAACAGTCATCAGACAGTTATTCCTCAGATGATGAACAAGCAAGGTGTTCTACAGAGACTCTTCCTTCCATAAGCTCTACAATTTCAGAAACTTTTTTTCTTTTGCAAGACCTGCTTCTCTTCGCCTTAGAACAAACAAGATCCTCGGGTGATTCTTCTGTAGAATCCCATATAAAATCTTCTCTTATAGATAAGTATTCTTTATCTACTATAGAGACAGTATCCAAGCAAGTTTTCGATCTTATGAAATCTACATCCGAAAGCTGTATGAAAATAGCAAACTCACTGGTGAGCTGCAACCTCTGTCTACGTGGTAAAATACAAAACCATTTAGCGTTGACAGAAGATGAACTGTCTCTAGTTCGACAAACACTAAAGGACATTAATGAAGCTTCAGGAAGCGGGCAAGGAAAAAAACGCACTGCTTTGACTGAAAAGGAAACACCGCTAAAAAAGAGAAAATCACGCTGGCAAGAACTCACTACAAGTGAAGTCTTTGTTAATGAAGCCCCAAAAAAATCTCTGCTGGCTATCTTAGAAACTATTCAAAACAATGCCGACTGGAGTAAAGAGGGTTTCCAGTGCCCCGAGCATTTCGAGCAGCCTTACTGCCCTTTTTGCTCCCCCCTTCAGAACCTCTTACATCCCGTGAAACAACAATCAGAAAATGAACTCAGATGGCAGATTCAGGTGCTGCTACAATATACTACAAAAGAGGCACTAGCAAGTGCCTTGAAACACAATATTGAGGTGCAAAAAACATTTTTGCGCGCCAGAAGCTTTAATAATCTACAACTGGCCCGCATTCTCCTAGCTTGCGATATCTCCGATGATATTTGCCTACCTAAAGGTCCTAATCCCAAAGGCCATGTTGAAATTCTCGAATGTTTATATTCTCTTGTTAATGAAGGACCTCAAAGTTCTTTTGTTCAAATAATACAAACAATTTGGAGAAATGCTGATCCCACAATATTGTCGAGCTACTCCTTTAAGATAGCCTCTGACTCCAAAGGACTCAACATTCAAGACATACCCGTATATGCTGCCCCTCAGCTTATTCCGGATGTGAAGCGGTATTATCCCAGCAAAGACAAGAATAGTGGACTCATCATTTTTACTGAGAGGCCCATGACCTCTTACTTTGCTAAATTTTTAGCTACAGTTGTCCTAACAACCCTACAAGCTATTTTAGATAATCAAGAATTCCAAGCTTCTTTACGAGATTTATTCGTCAAATCCCCTGAAGGAGAGTGGGTTCCTTCCATGAAATTATTCCTAAAAATATGCTCGTTAGTGCTTCTTTCCACCAACACTTGGAAAACATTTTCTACTCCATGTAAGGCAAGCGTTCTAACGAAAGAACCCTTATCTTTTGAACCAGAAGCAATAAACTCGTTAGAAAAAAATCTTTTAAACTTCACAAAAACCAACTACATACGCCTAATTGGAAGTGAAATATTCTGAATAAAAGCACAAGGAAAGCTTTCTTGGCTCAAAGGGGCTATCTTTAAGTCTTTTTTATTTCTGGAAAAAGTTTTTTAATTAGAATCGAAGAAAACCAACTGTCCTTTGGGAAGAGAAAATGGCCTCTCCTGTAGGTGGTGGAGGCAGCCCCTCCAGGCCTCCTCCTCCAGAAAAAGAACCACAGGTCACGAAAAAGTCTTCTATAACGGAGATGGTTGCAAAAACTTTAGCTCTCCTGCAAGATCTCCAGTTTTTCCTTTCCGAACCGGAGAAAGTTTCTTCCCCTATCATTATGGAGAAACTTCGTCACCTAAAAACGCTCCAAACAAACGCGGAAGAAATTCGCAAACTCGCTCAAGAAACCTCTACTAGTCTTAATAGTGTAGCGACAGCAATGGTCGCCTGCAATATACAAATCGAGAAAAAGTTAAAAAAAAATACAGAGCTCTCGCGACAAGAAATTGCATCCATCAAGGCCGCCCTACAAGACATCTCAGAGGCAGGGGGAAGTGGATTATCTGCCGAGCATGCGCTAATGGAAAGAGACCCCCCTGCGCTCTCTAAAACATCTTCTACCGAACAGAGTATATCAAAATCTGAACCCTCTGTACTATTGCCACTAAAAAAACGTAGTTTTGCTCAAGCTTTCTCCAAAGAGGATCCCTCAACAGCATCTTCCGGACAGATTCTTTGGGACATCTTTTCCGCCACAGAAGCTCTTCAACCTCCATCCACTCATTCCCTACAAGCTTTCATTGACTTACTGGATATGACCATTAGCAAGCTGCCTTGGCATCTTTCAAGCCTCTCTGAACATATTCATACCACACCGGTGTGTATTCGGTGCTTCCCAATACAAAAATTGCTTAGCTGCTTAGTCATAACAGAAAATGAAGCAACATTAAAATGGCAATTACAAATCTTACTAAATCACATTAATAAAGAGCAGTTGGCGCTAGCTCTTCTAAATATACCAGAAGCTACGCAAGCTGTGCTACATATACCAGAAGCTACGCAAGCTGTGCTACGAACTCAATATCTAAGTGACTCCCTACTAGCCCTTATCCTTTACAAATGTAATGCACCAGAATCCTTATGTTTACCTAAAATGGGACATCCCAAAACACAGGGAGTCGTATATTTTTTCCTAGAAAAAGTTATTGCCTTGGGAATTCATAACAGAACTATCGGAATTATCCGAAGAGTCTGGAGAACAACTCGAAACCCAGAGTGTCTTCTCAAAAATCTGTCTATACGACTCGCTTACGACTCACGATGTTTGACTACAAAAGAGATTTGCCAAGAAGAATTCGTCAAACTTTTTCCAAAAATATCTAGAGCTTATCCATTCGGCAAAGGACAAGCAGCTTATTACACGAGCAGAGCTGTCCCTTCGTCTTTCATTGATTTTGCCTTTTGCGTAACAGTGAAAACTTTAAGAGCGTTGCAGCAACAGCCTGAGGTTGCTGATTTATTTTTAAAAAGCCCGGAAAACACCTTTATACCTCACACCGAAATGTTTATGCTTATCCTTTCGTTGACTCTTCTTTCTTCCAGTTCCAAGTATAAAATTCGAGTTTTATCAAGCAAAGCTAGTGTCACTCGAAGACAATTTCTAAGTTTCAAAGAAGAAGAGTCTAAAGTTCTAAGCAAAGAACTCCTTGTCTTTGCTAAAAGCAATGGAATAAAAATATCGGTACCGTTGGCTAGCGATGAATTGTGATGATTCTTGAAGCACAACTTAGTGTTTCAAGGCTAGAAACTTGTGTCTTCCTTTCCATCAAGAACACGGGATTGCTTTCTTATTGGATGGACTGAAGAGAAAGCAATTGCACTCCATTAAAATTTTTGGATACAGAAGGTCGAGAATTATAAGCCATCTTTCAAGAGCATAAAAGGATTATTAAAAAAAATAATTTATAAAAACAACCAAACTGTCAAAAAATGAATTAAATTGAAACAAAAACAAAACAACAATAAATTGTCCATCTTAGTAAAAAGTTGAGCATTACATGTCTTCACCCATAGGTAGTAGATCCCCATCCCCGATACCCCACACATCCTCCCAAGAACCGCCTCTCCAATCGCCCCTCTCTGGGTCCGTAAGCAACTACCTTCTACAAACCATGCTGTTATTAGAAGACCTAATGGCCTTCTCTTTGAAAAGAAAGCATGAAACTATCCTTACACAATCCCCATTTCTGAGAGGGCTAAATGTTCTAACAGTAAAGTCCACTTCCGAACAGATAAAGGCCCTTGCTATAGAGACATCGAAAAATTGTGCAGAAATTGCCCAATCTTTGCTTAACTGCAATATTTCTATAGAATCATCTTTGCTAGCAGACAGAGTTCTTTCTGAGAAAGAATTAGCACAAATCAAGGCCTCCCTCATTGGAGTCCCAGCGGAAAGTTCCGAAACGCCCTCAGAAGCAGAAAGTACTTCTTCTGGTTCATCCACACAATCCAAACAACATGTAGCATCTCAAGAGCAAAGACACTTGCCGCTGAAAAAACAAAAACTAAGATGGGGATCCTTGGTACCTTTAGAAACTCCTCCTCTCCAGGAGAGTACAGAACAACGGAATCTCTGTTCTTTGGAAGCGTTGGAAGCAATACTAGAGGTTGTCCATACGAACGCAAGAATAGGAATTGCTCTAGTCAAATTCTCTTGTCCAAGAGGACATACTGAATCTGTTTGTCATACTTGTGCACCCTTGCAAACCATGTTGACAAACATGCACTCCCCCCAACGAGAGGCTTCTATATGGCAATTAGAAGTCTTACTCCAGTATACCACCGTTAAAAAGTTAGCTGCTAGCCTTCATGCAACCCCTTCTATCCTCAAAAAGATTTTGCAAGGGTCTACTTTGCTAAATCATCAGTTAGCCATACTTATTGACTCTTGCAACATACCTGATGCTATTTGTTTACCAAATACAGCGAATCCTGCTCTTTTAGCCAATTTCTGCCGAACTTTGGAGGAAATCATTTCCTCAGGGATCCAATCATCCTTTGTGCAAGCCATCTTGCGAATATGGCAGAGTAGAGAGTATTTACAAAGTTCAACGGCTTCCATAAAAATCTCTACAGATGAGGGTACTGAGAAACATGACTTTTTCTCCCTATCTACGAAAGTTCCTTACATAGTCCGCGCCTATCTACACCAAACCAAGGGGAAAAAAGTAACATCCTACAGAAGGGTTGCTATGACTCAAGCATTCGCTGACTTTGTGGCCAAAATCACTATCAAGACGGTACAAATATTACAGGATACGCCGGAATATCAAGATATGCTTGTAAGAACTCCCGAAGGATTCCTCGCTAACATGAACCTCATAAATCGTATTTTTACTTTGATCTTCCTCTCCAGCGTGAAGTGGCAAATCTACATAGACTCTTGCAAAGCAACTGCTGGACAACTTGCTCAACGATCATCCCTTAGTGAAAATGAAACAGAGATTCTGTATGCAGCGCTGAGAAATTTCTCAAAACAATATGCCATTACATTACAAGGAAGCTCCTACTTTTAAAAAAAATTTATACAAAATATAGAACCGACTACTACTTCTAATGTCTTCACCCATAGGTAATACACCACCCCAAACACCACCATTATCCCCTTCACATGATCCCCAAGAAAATGTAGTCATCCTTTCATCAGAAGAATCTAGCAGCGATAGCGAATCCTCAACACCTAGTAGATCAACGCTGTCCCACTCTGCACGAGCTCTTCTAGCTCTCGAGTCTTTACGAACATCTCTATCTACATCTTCCGCTAGCAACCAAGAAGAAACTCCTTCCACATCCAGGGAGGTGACTACGCAACAACAGTCATCTGAATCCCCGTCCCTACCCGCCTCCTCAAAAAAAACCCAGCTCATATTTCAGATTATGCAGCTACAGGAGGAAGGGATTAACCAAGAATTGATCTCCCAAGCTTGCGAGAGACTGCAAATTTCTTTGCATCGACAACTCAATGAAGGAGTTCCTTTCTCCCAAGAGCAACTACTCTATCTTCGACAGGTATGTCAAAGCGTTGCGCAGGAACAAAAAGAAGCAATTTCTAAGCGATGTCGGGAAGAATTAGCAGAAAAACACCTCCCCTTGAAAAAAAGAAAAATTGCTCATGCGGCGCTTCAAACTCCGTCATTAATACAATCTCCTTCGCTAATTCCTTCCGTACTGCTTCCTCCTCATCCTCAAGCGCAACAAATATCCGAAGAGTTCTTTGACTCAATAGCTTACATGACTTCTTTGGCTAAACTACCGGAAACTACTTCAGGTAGCTGCTCACATAACATTTGTGGAATCCTATACAACGAGGATTCCTGCCCTAGCTGTCTTCCTTTGAGAAATTTTTTAGCAACACAAAGAATAAATTTTGGACTCATTTTCCAGCTTAGAATGCTCTTCCAAACAATAAATAAAACGGAGCTTCTAAACGCTTTTCGTGTTCTCTCTTTTATTCCCGAAGCTCTATTTAGCAGAAAAAAATCTGTCTTATCGGACTACGAACTTGCCTGCATTTTAGAACTGTGCCCTTCGGGAAGCAACCTCCTGCTACCCAATAAAACCTCGCCACTCTCTCAGTTAAAAATATACAAAGCTTTAGCCAGTCTGTTAGCAACCCAGGCAACAGATCCACTGTCCCAAAAAATTCGCTCCTTGTGGAAGGAGGCTAAGGGGCCAATACCAAATCCAGACAATATATCTAACTTGTTTGTGATCAATAGAAAAGGCGACGTCGAACCTTTCAATAAGGCCTCTCTAACCCCCTTACTATCCTCACTACATAGAATCTACTACCAAAAAAAACAAGGCGTTAAAGGGGAAATTGTGCTTCGAAAAAACATCCCTTCAACACTTTCGTACAGTAACTTCATTACTTTGACCCTTACCTATACGCTCTCTCTTATGATGGATGACCCTTCCTGTAAAGATTTTTTCTTTACCTCGACCAAAGGTATTACCTGTTCATCTAAGATTATTGCTCGCATTATTGCTATGGCCTTAAACGCTAACCCGGCAAACACAATCAAAATTTTCCCTTGTAGAGCAAGCTTATCAACCACAGAAACCCTAAATCTTTCTGAAGAGTTGAGAGAAGAGCTCTTTAGAGAATTAAGAAACCTAATCTTTCAAAACAACCCCAGAGGGATCCCTGGCGGTTGGTCCCTCTTTACATCAAAAAAATGACAACCCAAGGTAAAGCATACACATATGACGACACCGATAGATTCTTCTTGCTCAGGAACTTTTTGCTCTTTTCCCTTATCAACCTCTCTGGAAGAAAAAATAAAATCTAACCTTATAGCGCTCAGAACAATTACCCTGCAACGCATCTATAAAACAGAAGAAATTCGCTCCTTATCTGAAAACTTATTCTCCATCAGAAGACAAGGTTTCGGACCCAGAACTATTTCTGAGGCGCTTGCTATTTCTAATATCTCTCTCAATCTTTTACTGCAAACAAACCAGACATTATCAGAATCTCAGTACACAAGAATACTTTCCAACTGTAAAGATTTGAAAGAATCGTCAGGAAGCAGCCACGAAGCCATACAAACTCCAACATTGACTTCTACCTCAGCACAGGAAGAACATCATTTACCCTTAAAGAAGAGAAAAAAAACTCTTGAAGAATTTGTTAAAATAATAGAGCCTTCCTCAGCCCCTGAACTGAGGGAAACTGAAAAATCGGCAAGGCTTCTGACAATAGATACTCAGCAAGTGGAGACAACAGCTAGAACGCATGAACAAAGTTCCTCAGCTCTTGTTTTTCTTCTAGAAACGATAATAAGAGATCACCCCCAAAGTAACAAAAGACCTTCTCTTAGAGCTATTCAATGCCCTGAAACTAATGGGGAAGAACTCTATCACTCTTGCTCCAAATGTGCATTAACCAGAAAGATTTTTGTTTCTCTATCCTACACATTAAGAAAGCAGCTTGCTGTTTTGTCAGAAGCTTCTTCAAAAGAAGTCGTGGCGGAAGCTCTGCTAAATCTTCCTTTTGTAGAGAGTCTCGAAAATCTCTCTTCCAGGCATCACTTCACTCACTTAGAAATAGCTCACATTATTGCCAGATGTAACATAAAAGATGAAAACATATGCATCCCCGGACGAAGAAATCCTGCAACTCAGATCCCGCTCTACAACTCCCTAGAAAGGGTCATCTCTTCAGGATTATCCCACCCTCTCACGCAGACTATCCTGAATATCTGGCAACATTCTCCCGTAGTAGCGCGATCTTTTTATGAAGAATCCGCAAGCCTGCTAATTGTGAAAGATAATGAACCTCAATTAGTATGTACAGCAAACATAGAATCCTTGTTCTCTAACATAGATCAAAGATATTTCCACAAAGGAAGGAGCAAACGCTACCATACATCGATGTCTCAAGGATACAAAACATTCTTAGCCACTATTGCGTTACTTACCTTATATATCCTTAAAAACTCGCCTTTAGGGATTCCTTACTTAACAAATACCGCAGAAGGGACGGCCGTTCCTTGGCATGTTATCGACCATCTTGTCTGCTTAATCCTCTGCTCCAATCCAGCATGGAAAGTAGCGGTCTCGGCGACAAGGGCTTCCATAGGACCTTCTCAAGAATTGGGATTCTCTGACCAAGAGGCGGAAACGATATCACGGCACTTACTAAGATTTACTACTGCTAATGGTCTATTCCTAAGAGGTCAAAGTGTATATAATGCTTCATCCTGATAGCTTTCCTAAGAACAAGTTCAAAGCTTGTTCTTAACTCGAAAGATCTCTAAGTAACAAACACTTACACCAAAAAGAGGAACCCACAAAAAGTTGCTGTATAAAATGTTTTGCCTTTCCTATTTTTAGTCATTGATCTAAAGTGTGTTGCAAAAATTTCTCAGGAGGTTTTTATTCTCTGTATTTACCCCTCGAAGTCTTCCCTGTAGCTGATTTCTCTGAAAGAGATCCACCGACACCAATTGATGCTATTACGTAATACGAGCCCCACACCTGCCGCAGTTTGGAAAACCGCTTATGAGCATCTCCAAATCTACTGAAGCACCCTCTCCTGGCACAGAGTCTTCCCCCGTTTCTCTTCAGGAAAGAACGGCTGTTAATCTAAGTCTTATTCAGCAGATAATTTTACAACAACCTCCTCATCAAGTGGGTCAGCGAGAATCTTTATACAACCAAATTAACGCTATGGTTAATCAAGGGTTCGGTTTGTCCACAATAGCCGAAGCTATGGTTATCTCCAGATTATCTGTTAAAACCCTACTGATGGAGGATCGAATCCTTTCACAATCAGAGCTGAAAAATGTTTTGTCTTGCTGCCAAGACCTATCGGAAGCCTCTGGAAGTGGATCCCAGCAACCTCCACCAGCTCCTCAAGTACGATCGCCAGAAGAAATTATGTCTACTAGCCAACAACCTAGTATTAGTCCCGAAGAACTACAACTGCCTCTTAAGAAAAGGAAAACTATCTACGAAACTTTCATTAAACAAGTACAAGAACCTCCAGAGATTCCTTTTCCGGAAGCGCCATCCATAGAGTTTTTGTTAGATACAGCCCAACAAAACGCCTATATGTCCCTACTTAAAGAGATACCGTGTCCAAATGGAGAATCAGAGAGCCACGAGTGTCGCAAATGCTCCATGGCAAAACAAGCTGTTCGAGAAAAAAAACGAATGCTTTTCATGCAGCTGGGAGATTTTTTATCATATACAAACAAGACTACCCTTGCTCATACCTTAATTACTCTGGTTAGGGAAGGTAAGATTGCTAGTTTAGAGTCGACATTATTTTTCTCCAGGCTGCAAATCTGCCATGTACTCGAACAATGCAAAGTGGGAGATGAAGTATGCCTTCCCGGCAAAAAACACCCTGCTGAACACTTACAATTCCTTCAAAGTCTAAAAGATACTATCAACGAAGGAATTCATTCTCCGTTAACACAAAAAATACTAGATCTTTGGGACGCTCCCCTCTTCTTAGGACATATACCTTCTGTCGTATTGGTACTAAAATCTGATAATACCTTGGGCATTCTTTCTGAAGAAAACTGTTTCGCTATAGCTTCTAAGCTCGAACATAGGTATTATCGTGGCGAAAGAGCTGCCGATCTTCGATTTCTATCTTCCTCCCATATGAGCTTTTTAGCAAAAATTACTTTTGCCACAGTGAAAGCAATGAAACTTTCTAAAGAAGGATTCAAATTTTTCTCCCCGACTAAGTTTGGATGGGTTGCTATTGAATGGAAAATAGTAGAACGCATTTACAATATCTTGTTCGCTTCCAACCGTTCTTGGAGAGTGGAAATTCCTGCATCTGGAATAGCATCGCCAGCACCAGAAGATCTTAGATTTTCTCCCGGGGAAATAGATCTCGTATCTCTGCAATTACAAAAATTTACCCAAAAGAACTGCATAGTCCAATCTGCAAGCGGATATTTACCTCGCACTTCAGAAGTTGAAGTCGCTCTTCAAGAAGAAGTTGCGCCCTCTGAAAAAATTTCAGAAACTTCAGAAACTACACCCTCTGCAGAGGAACCTCCCAAGAAAAAGTCTAGAAAAACACGCCATACGCCAGAGAAAATTGAAGTAAAGTGCTCCGATGAGATCGTTCGAATGGAAAATCCTTCTCCTCTGCTTCCGTCACAAGAGGAAGATAGGGAGGCCTTGCTATTTTTACTTTCAGAAATTGCGAGAGTAGGATCTCGGAAACTCACTGTGAAATGCCCTAAAAGTACAGAAGAAAGCAAAGATTTAGAACATGTGTGCTCACACTGTTTGCTGGCAAAGCAGTTTATTTATTGCAGCCCTCCCATAATGAGAACACAACTAAGCACCCTACTGTCGCACACTACACAAAATCAACTCGCAGAAGCAATCTTAAATCTGCCTTCCAGCAGAAACTTTGCAAAATTGATCCAAAAACCAAACTTCGACAATCTGTCTGTTGCCATTCTCATGCGCGACGCTAAAATAGGAGACTCCATATGCCTCCCGGGAGGAAAGAGTCCCTTATCCCAAATAGAACTGTATTGCATAATGGATAAGGTAATTTCTTCTGGGCTGAAGGACCCTATAACTTCGGATATTTTAAATATTTGGAAAAAGTATACTCCCTCACTTAGTCATCACAACATAAGAGAAGTTCCGTCCATATTAACCTTAGAAAACAACCAACTGACACTCACAACATTAGATTCACTAATACCGCTTATCTCATCTACGGAACAACTGTTTACTTTTGTTTCAGGCCAACGAAAGCGGAATAGATGCATAACAAGCTCCCATGCTAAGTTTTTAATTACTATTACCCTTCATACCCTAAAAGCGTTCTCTTTATCGGCAACAACCCAGAAATATCTGGCATCTACACCGCAAGGGACTGCTGTCCCTAAAGACATCGTGGAACATACTTGTGGTCTTATCATGGCTTCACATCCAACTTGGGGTATTATAGTACTCCCTACTAAAGCTTCACCCGATATAGAAATTTTGCGATTACCTTTAGAAGAGACGACAATACTCCATACTGCCATGCAAAGATTTTGCAGAATACACAGGCTTGGCTTCCGCGGAAGAACCAAATTTTGATTCTGAAATAAAATCCTTTTAAACATCTAGTTTTTAACAAAATCCGTACAACATTTACCCATTTAACATCAAAAAGAATAACAAAGATATGAGTGTATCTAAACTTTTTGAATTCGCCTCATCAACTCCAACCCTTTCACATTCCGCACCTCTCGAAGATAGAATTAGAAGCAACCACAAGCTCATTCAAGAAATCGTTTCGACCAATCCCTTGGATATGACAGGAACCGAGGGCATCTTGTGCAGCCAATTATATTTTGCGGAAAGAAAAGGGTTCAACTTTCGCTTAATTGCTGAAGCTTTGGCCATTTCGGAGATATCTTTAAGAGTAATACTGAGAGAACAGCGATCATTGTCTGCAACTGAATTCAACAGTCTCCTGAGAAGTTGTCAAGATTTATCGGAAGCTTCTGGAAGCAGCTCCATCCCAGCCTCCGAAAGATTTGAACCGTCCTTACAAACTCCTTCTCTGGAAGAGGAGTCTGCCATGGAAATAGAAATTTCTACTACTCCAAAGAGACCCCTGGAAAAAGAAGAATTGGCGCTCCCTCTCAAAAAGAGAAAAATCTGGACAGTACTCCAGCCTTCCCCAGCTCTTTCTCGTCCCGCACCTATGGAAAGCCCTCCCCAACATGAGTCCAAGGAAGCAATCTCCCTACTGATGAGCACTGTCATAAATATTCGAAACGGTGTTCCGAATCCTGTTGATTGTCCTGAAACAGCTCCTCATCCCCGCTGTGACACTTGTGAGCTATCCCATTATGTAGCTTCTCAAAGAGATCTCTTTTTAATTAAGCAATTAGGGATATTACTCCTCCATACGTCTAAGGAAGTACTGACGGAATCTATAATCCACCTAATGGGACAAAAAAGGATTGCTCCCCTTTACGGTAGGCGATATTTCACTTCCCTGGAAATCGCTTACCTTGTCGATGCATGCCGACTGGGCAAAGAGATCTATTTGTCTCGAAAAAAAGATCTCAGATTAGAAGTGAATTTATACAAAATTATGGAAGATGTCGTGCGAGGGGGAATTAGACATCCTTTGGCGCAAGCATTGAAAGAACTTTGGGATTCTCCACATCCAGTGAAAATTCAAGACGTATCTATCGCCGTGAGAGAAGCTGATGGCTCAGTAAATGTGCTTTCCGTACCTTTAATAACCGCCCAATTTTCTTCTGTAACTCCTCGTCACGCTCATATGAAAAAAGTAGGGAAAAAGTTTTATGTTTCCTCAACATATTTCGGTTTTGTAGCACAAGCAACCATTCTTTCACTTAAAGCTTTACTGACAACCCCCAAAGGAGCACCTTTTATAGAAAGTACCGATTCCGATTCTGTCATTTTCCACAAAAGTACTGTGCAACATATTTACAGTCTCATACTATGCTGCCACCCTATATGGAAAGTAGAAGTTATTCCTTGCAAGGCCTCTCCTGCTTTCCCACAACTTTTAACACTCCCTGAGAAACAAATTTCTGAATTGTTTCCTGTACTAAAAAAGTTTGTTAGAGTGAACGGCATCCGACAAACGCGCGGACAATACTTTGATGAAGAAATGGCCAAAGAAATTTCTGGTATTACCGCACAAGAAAGCTCCGAAGAAACTGCATCCTCAGGAGAAGAACCTTCACATTCTGAAAGCTCTGATGAAGAAGACATTGCAATAAGAGTCTCTAGAGCCCATCATGGAGAGGCTAGCCCCTCTTCGGAGGTCGCAGAAGAAATCCTTCCTCTCGAGGAAGAGTCAGTAGAAAGGCAACAAACAATTAGATCCGTATCCTTCCTTCTCGAAACTCTTAGTAGAGATACTTCATCTCCCCAGACATGTCCTGACCTTACAAAACATATTCCCGGGGAATCTGCTTGCTTTATTTGTGGACTATCAAAACTCCTTCTACACAAAAGTTACTCCAGCTTATTAAATCAGATAAAAAGTCTGCTAGAATTCACAGATAAATCTCGTTTGATAAAAGCACTAATGAAGTTATTCAATGGAGACCCTGCTTCGGAACTCGTTAAAAAGGGATCTTTTACTAATCTCGAAATAGCTTGTCTCCTCAGAGATTGTAAAATAGGACCCGCCGTATGTTTGCCTGGGAAAGAGAATCCTGCATCATTAGCCAATTTGTACTGTTCGGTAAGTAAAGTCATCTCTTCTGGGCTAGAAGACCCTTTAACAAAAGCGATCTTAGAAATTTGGGAAACATCAGATCCTTTGATATCATCAGCAAAAGAAACCTTAGACCCTCCTTTGGTGATTAAAAATGACGGGAGTACTCATGTTTGCCAACCGGCATTACTATTACCTATACTTACTCCCGTTCCCCAGAGGTACTTTGATATGCGAAGAGGTGCAAGAAAGCGCGGACGCCTTGTCTTAAAGATGTCTTTAACAACGACAAATTTTATCGCTAAAACAACGATGTTTACAATAAAAGCTCTACAAGAATCCTCCTTAGGGAGGCCTTTCCTAAAAGACTCTCCCTCAGGCCCTATATTCCCTTGGGAAGTTATGGAACACATTTACTGCCTAATCCTAGCTGCACATCCCATATGGAAACTTGCCATATTACCCTGTAAAGTAAATCCTGGAGGACTCCAAGAACTATCCTTTCTCAAAGAAGAGATAGAACTCATCTTTGGAAAACTCCAACGCTTTACTTCAATCAATTTTATCTTTCAAGCGGGACACAGTCTTGTTAGCGCCAGGAGGAGAGAAGCTGAAACGTGAAAGCTATCCGCAAGAATATTTCCAATGAAATACCAAGAATACTGAAAAGGGTTATGAGTAAAATATTGGTAACAATAAATCTTCTAGAAAGACAAGAGAGATTTGCATCGCAACCTTAAAGCACACCAAATCTCTAACCAAAGAAAAAAGTTTTATCTTACTCAATCTATAAACTTTAGAAAAAAATTGGAATATGCGAAGTTCTTTGTCGTGTCCGTAGAAGAATACTGTGACAAACAAAACTTCCACCTCTTTCACCTTGGACCAGGAGGTTTTTCCATATCCAAACCTTATATTACCTCTCACTATATTACCTCTCACCTGGTTAATAGATAGTTACGTGCATTGCATGCTTAGATCCTTCAAAAAATACTAACCTCTTTAAGTAATGAGCATCTCTAAACCCTCTTCGACCCAATATACACCGACGGAAAATCCTACTTCATACTCCCTTAAGGAGCAGATCTCAGCTAATTTACAGATTGTGGAGGAAATTATCAAAGGCCCCTTATCCTCAGGATCCCCATCAACCAAAGCAGAAGAACTGAAACATCAAATCACTTCCCTCTTTAGCCTCGGCTATAGCTCAAAACTAATTTCAGAGGCTTTATCAGTGTCTGATCTTTACTTAAAAACTCTCCTGAAAAAGAATATGATTCTGACAACTCCCCAATATAATCTAGTCCTAGCTAATTGCCGAGACCTAAGCGAATCATCAGGAAGCAGTTCTACTCAAACAGCCCCTCAATCACTATTGGATCCTTCCTTACATGAGGATATTAGATCGGAATCTTCGAAAGAAAAATACTTGGACTCTCATCTACCTTTGAAAAAACGTAAAATCTCTTTGCAATCGCTCCCCAACCCAACAGCACCCTCCTTATCACCACTGAAAGATATCTCACAGACAGAGGCTCTACAACAAGAAAGAACTTATCAAGAACAACCTCCCCAACCAGGCAAGAGGAAAGAAAAAAGTCACCATATAGACGATCCCCATCTAGAAATTTCCAGCTCTTCAGAAGAGGAGGAAGAGCCTTCAACAACCCTTACTCAGGAACAACTCGTCATTCTCGTAAAAACTATTCAACACAAAGACAGAGAGAGAGGTCTAGGCCAAATTATGTGTCCGAATAGACAATCGGTGACAGAAGGGAAACACTCTTGTTTATTGTGTCAGTTTACACAACAACTTCTTCGCGGCAATCCGGTAGTACTAGTTAGGCAATTAAAAATGCTTTTGGAGTACACAGATGTAAGTAAGTTATCGTCAGCGCTAGCTTCCTTATTTGCCAAAGAAAGTACACATGCAGTACTTGAAAAAAGAAGGCTTTCCAACCTTGAGGCAGCGATCATCATTGATAAATGTGAAATAGGCGATGCCATATGTCTCCCTGGGTACCAAAATCCAGCCTCACAACTAAGGTTGTACCAATCCTTGGATAATGTTATTCGCCAGGAATTAAAATCCCCATTGACTCAAGCTATATGGCAAGCATGGCAAACAGACAGACCTCCCTTCTACCCTGCACCAGCCTTTCCAAGAACAGTCTTCATCATCAATGAGACAGGACATCTGCAAAAATTATCTGCAGAGCTATTATCTACCCTTTTCTCTAAAGTTGCTCACCGTTATTTTGCTCAAAGAAAAGATAAAACCTCTCGAGGAAAACTTGAGACAGGGATGCCTCCTCGAGTTTCAGATTTTCTTGCAGACATGACTCTAGCGACCTTAGAAGCCCTCAAACGATCTGGAGTGGGAAGCCCTTTTTTACTCTCTTCCCCTGAAGGACCGTTATTTCCTTGGTCAACCGTAGACCATGTATTCTCTCTTATTCTTGTCTCCAATCCCACGTGGAAAGTAGCCGTTCTCCCTAGCAAACTTTCTTTCAAAACAACAGAGGAACTATCTCTACCAGAAGAAGTCATATGTATGCTTCAACCCTCTATGCAACAATTTGCTGCAAAAAACAGAATATATTTACCTGGAGTTACTCCTTACTCCAAATAAACTACTGATGAACAGAGTTATTTTCTCTCTTGAATCTCGATCTTTCGACCTTTTCCACAACCTAACGTAGTTAAACAATGACCATATCTAGAACTTCCGAATCCCAACAACTGGAAACACCTTCTACGGCATCCTTGGAGGAACGTATTTCTGCTAACCTTAGGATCATAAAAGAAATTACCCAAAACCTTACTTTCCACCCAAAACCTCCTGACCATGATCCTGATAAAGAAATTTTACGAAGCCAAATACTTTCTATTGCTTACCGTGGTTTCTCTCTACCACTCATGGCCGAAGCTATGGCCATTTCAAATATTTTCTTAAGGACTATGATCAAGGAACATAAGACATTAACTCTAAGTCAATACAACCTCATTCTCTCCAGCTGCAGAGATTTATCAGAATCCTCAGGAAGTAGTTCTACCCAACCAGCGTTAAGAACTCCGAGTTTACAAGCCACTGCAGAAACAATCACGTTAGAAACAACAGCAATAGAAAAGACTGAGCCCGTCCTCTCCGTACCCGCGAAGAAAAGAAAAACTTGGAGAGTAACTTTCGCAGAGCAGAAAGAAAAACCTTCAGAAGCAGGAGAAAAAACTAGGAAAACACCTAGACTATCAGAAAAAGCTTCCGCTGCCCTAGAATTACTTTTGGACACTGTTGCTCTCAATAGAGGACTGGAATCTCCTTCCACTATTCCATGTCCTAAGAAAGGCTCCGAACCACAACATCTGTGTTCCATATGCATGCTGACAATGCAGCTTTCCAAGCTGTCTCCAAGTCATTTATTTTCCCAGTTAGAATTTTTGCTTTCATACTCTTCCAAAGAAGTTTTATTGGAGGTACTAACCAATCTAATTGAAAACAAAGAGGTTTCTATCACTCCCAATAAAACCTCTTTTTCCTATCTGGAGCTTGTATACCTTGTTTCCGATTGTAAAATTGGAGAAGTCGCACAAGTTCCAGGTAGAAAGCATCCCTCCGAAGAAGTGGAACTTTATCGATCAATGTCTTGCATCATCAAAGGCGGAACCTCCAACCCTCTGACAAGACTTATTACTCAAATTTGGAACTCTGATGTGGAAATAAGAAACAAAGAAGCGCCTCTTCTCATTGAGGAAGAGGATAAAAAACTCACATCAATTTTACCTTCGTCGCTATCCCCCATTTTTTCCTCCATAACTCAAAGAAGACTACAAGCAAAAGGCAGAGAAGATCGTCGATATGGATTATCTCCAGCCTTTGTGAAACTCCTATCCAACATTACCATGGCATCTCTTCATGCTTTTAAAACCTCTTCTTTAAGTTCTTCTTACTTAACAAAAACTCCTTCGGGGGAATTAGCAGTTCCTAGATACGTGCTGAAACATATATGCAGCTTGATCCTAGCAATACACCCTTTTTGGAGGGTAGAAATTCTTCCTTGTACAATTTCCCATGGCCCAAGAGAAACTCTTTCTATGACGGAAGAATCTAAGAAGGTTATCATGCCAGCACTAAAAAACTTTATGCACACCAACAGAATTAACCAACCAAGAATGCATTATTTTGAAGAACTATCAAAAAAATCTACTACCACGCAGCCCCCTTCAGGAGCTCTAGATCCAACACAGTTAAGGACAATGTTTACTCAAGCCCCTGAAAGCGTGCTAGTAAGCTCTTTAACAGAAGCTCGCGAGGAATCAGAAGACTCCTCAGTAGAGCTTGAAGAAGTTGCAGGCTCATCAAGAGAAGTCCCACAAGAACAATCCCGTGGAAAAAGAACCGAAAAGACCCATTACCTTCAAGCGCTCCCTGAAGAAACGGACTACCCTCCTGCTCCTCAAGGAGAACTCATAGAACTCACAGAAACACCTTCTGATCCCGTAATGACCCCAGAGGCACTCTTCTTTTTATTAAACGTGTTAAAAAATAAGCCCGACAAAGGAAAAGTCCTTATACCCTGCCCTAATATCCTGCAAGGATCCATCTTTAAACACTCGTGCCCATTGTGTATTCCAGCAAGAAACCTTTTAACTAATAAATACTCACAAGTAACCAAGCAATTAGCAGAATTACTAAAATATACAACAGAACAGCAATTATTATATGCTCTAATGACTCTATTTTCTGCTCAAGCTTTAAGAGAGTTACCCAAGAGAATAAAACTCTCAAACCTTGAGTTGGCCTGCCTCATACGTCTTTGCGGCATTGGGGACAGTATATGTCTGCCAGGGAAACTAAATCCTGGCTCCCAAGTACCTCTTTATTGCTCTCTCAACAGTGTAATCCAGGCAGGGTTACAAGCGCCGTTGACACAAGCGATCCTAGAATTATGGGATACTTCCCCATCATTGCCCTATCCCAAAGAGGAATTGTTATTGTCTACATCGGTTATAGAATCCGACGGCTCTATTCAAACATACCAACATTCTGCCTTACAGGAACTATTCACCCCTATTGCGCAACGTTTCTTCTCCTTTTTAGGAAGTGAATGGCGACGCAGAAAATATTCTGAAAACATGTCGCCTCGACATACGAAATTCCTTGCTACCCTTACCATATTCTCTATAAGAGCTCTCCAAGATTCCCCCTTAGGAACCTCCTTTCTCCAAAACTCCCCCCAAGGCCCGCTCTTCCCCAGATATGTCTTGGACCACGTTTATTGCTTAATACTTCTCGCAAACCCTGCTTGGAGGGTAGTCGTTCTCCCAAGCAAAGCCTCCCCAGACACCGTAGAAGAACTAACTTTCCCCTTGGAAGACACCTACCACCTGTATTCTAAGTTACAAAAGTTTACAAGAACCAACCGTATTCTTATGGCCGGGAACACTCCTTTTAGCACCAAAAAAACTATCCGAGGAGAAGAAGATCCCGAACAAACCTGAGAATAACAATGGCGTTAAAACTACGAAAACTATAACCTACTCGTTCTCTGAAACAAAAGGTTCTCAATATCTAAACCAGTAGAGAACAAAAAAGCTCTGAACGCACTCCTCTCCTCCTTGCTAGGGTAGTCCTGACAATGCGTTAGAGGGGAGATACTTTCTGAACTACTCCTACTAAGTCACCTAATTCCTTCTGGCAACTTTCACCGAGATATCATCAAGTCAGTAGTGTTATGAGCGTCTCTAGGTCTTGTGGAACGGAATCTTTAGAACAACGGGGAAATTTCCCTTCATCGTTAAGTAGCCGTATCTTATCTAATATCCAACTTATTCGAGAAATCACAGAATCTCCACCTTTCTTCCCTGCTTCTCCGGATTTCAATACAGAAAAGGAGATCCTACGCAGCCAATTGTTTTCCATAGCAGCAAGAGGATACAATTACTCGTTGGTAGCTGAAGCTATGGCTGTCTCTGGCGTCTATATGAAAGTTATGTTACAAGAAAATACTGCTCTCACAAGAGCTCAGTTCTACTCCATACTCTCCGGATGTCGAGATTTGTCAGAAGCTTCTGGAAGTTCCTCACAACCTCCTCCTTCAATACCAATAGTTGTCCCTGAATTAGAAACTTCTGAAGAGCAGGAATCGATGGAAGAATTACAAGTTCTAGAAACATTAGCAACCAAAAGATCAAAACCTTCAGAAATAGAGGAAGTTCCTGAAGAGTCCCTGCTCCCCCATACAGATTTAACAATCGTTACCGAAACAGGCTGGCAAGAAAGAGAAGCTAGTAATCTACCCTTAAAAAAAAGAAAGACATGGCAACTACTGCTGCCTCCACAACAAAAACAACCTTCAGAAGAAACTATTCATCCACAGACTTCCTTCGAAGCACCCGAAGAAGATTTATTCAGAAAAACATCTTCTTTCTTTGTTCTTCTAGATGCCATTGTCAAAAACAAAAGAAGAATCCCCCCATTCAAAATCCCTTGCCCAAACGGAGGACGCGAACAACAACATGTGTGTTCTATATGCATGTTGTCTCATCACATAATGTCATCAGAATCGAGCCGCACTTTGTCACAACAATTGGAAACTCTTCTTCTACACACAACCAAAGAAGCTCTGGTGGGTGCACTAATCTCCCTTACCGAAGAAGGCAAGATGACCTCTCTATACGACAAAAAAGTGTTCACCAGACTCGAAGTAGCTCGTATCGCTGCCAAGTGTAATATGGGAGATGCCATATGCCTCCCTGGAGTAAGAAATCCTGCTGAGGAAGTCACTCTTTATGAAAGCATGGAACGCGTAATCAAAGGTGGATTACAACACCCTTTAACTCAAACAATCAAAGAACTGTGGGAATCTTCTACGCCTGTACCAAAGATGGACCCTTCCATCCTTATGGAAGAACATGAGAATAAATTTAGTCTTGTCGCCCCCTCATCTCTTGTTCCAATTTTCTCTTCACTAACACTGCGGTGTTGTTATCATGGAAAAAGGAAAGACCGTAGAACACCTTTATTCCCTTCCTATGCCACTTTCGTCGCCAAACTAACTATCCTCTCTCTACAAGCCATAAAAGCGTCCCCACAAGGGATCAAATATTTAACTAAAACAAGTTTTAATTGGACGGCTTTTCAAAAAGAGACAGTAGCTCACGTTTATTGCCTTATACTAGCCTCTAATGATTCATGGAACATTGAGGTATTGCCTACTGTATTGTCTGTAACACCCAAACAAGTATTATCTTTCTCCACGGAAGATATGATTAGAATGACACCCTCCCTAGCAAATTTTGTTCGAATTAACGGTGTTCCCAGACCTCAAGGCATTCGTCTTGCATTCGTGAGTCAAACCGCAACGGAGGAGCTGCAAGAACCTAGCACATCACGTCTTTCTTCTGTGGACCAGGAACCTCAAAAAAAGAAAAGAAAAACCCATCATGTGGAGGAAGCAGAGTACGTGGAAGAATCTACTTCTCTCCGAACATCCGAAATATCAACCACTTCAGGAGAAACAGGTAGTCAAGAATCCACCTTGGCATCATTACGTACCCCCTTGTCGTTCCTTATGAACTTCATCCTTCAGACCAAGGGCCGAAGAATGTCTTTAGTGGACTGCCCCAACAGCTCAGGACCAACCTCCGGACATACTTGTTCCCTATGCCTTTTAGCCAAAGGTATTATCCAAAGACAATCCTTTCTTCTCATAAAACAGCTAGAACGTTTCTTAAACTACACAACAATGGATAAGCTAATACAAGCTTTAATAAACGTATTTTCCTCAGATCTTCTGACCGAACTTCCCGAACGACATTCTTTAACCAATGTAGAAATGGCTACCATCATAAGAGACTGTGGGATAGGAGACGAGATAGTGCTTCCAGGAGGTAAAAATCCTGCTTCTCAAGTAGATCTATACCTTGCTATGGAACACATAGTTTCTTCTGGATTACGTGAACCTTTAACCGCAACGATTTTAGAATTATGGAAAACTCACTCTCCTACTTCTCCCTTGCAAAGCAAGGAGCCCCTCTCCGTCATTATAAAGAAAAAAGATGGAAGTATCGGCACATGCCAAAAATCGCTTTTACAACCCCTCTTTACCCCCATATCGCAACGGTACTTTGTACGCAAAGGAGAGCGTTTTTCTAGAGGCAAAACAATAGAAGTTATGTCCAAAAAATCATCAGCATTTGTAGCCAAAGTTACAATAGCTACATTAAAGGCTCTTGAGAAATCTCAACTAGGAGCTCCCTACCTAGTCTCTTCTCCTTTAGGATCTGTCTTTCCCTGGAGAGTCGTAGAACACATTTTCAGTCTTATTCTTGCTGCAAATGCATCATGGAAAGTTGTTGTTCTGCCAAGTCAGATATCCCCAAGATCTGCGCAAGATCTATCGCTAACTCAGGAGGAGATTGCTGAGGTTTTACCCGCATTGCAAAGATTTACTCGACTTAATAAAATTTTCTTGTCCGGCAAGAGCCCTTTCGTCAGAAGAGGACCTGAAGAAGCAGAAGAGGAAGAAGAAGACTAAAAGAAGAAAGGAACCAAGCCATCCACCAGTAATTCTGTCTCAATACTGATCAACGTAGAATCTACAGCTTACCTATATCCCTTTTCCCTTAACACCTCAGCAGTACCTGCATAGCACAATGAGTATATCCACATCCCCTAAAACTCCACTGGAAAAACCAGCAGAACAAACCACACCTTCCATCGCAGAAAAAATACAAGAGACTCTCAATACTATTCAGGAAATAATCCAAACGCAACATGTTACAGGACTTGCTTCTGGACTTATACACAGTCAAATTCACTCTCTAGTCAGTAAAGGGTTTGGTATGCCTTTAATAGCTCAGGCCATAGTTGTTACCAACATATCGCTGAAGACCCTTCTCAAAGAAAATCGCTCTCTAACAGCAGCAGAACTCAATCTCGTATTGTCTAGCTGCAAAGACTTAACAGAAGCTTCAGGCAGTAGCTCCTCATCGCAACAAATCCTTTCCGAAGAAAAACCTCAAACGCCTCAAGAGTCCCCTCGCCTACCCCTGAAAAAGAGACCTCTTAAGCACTTAGAGCAATTCGAAGTTGTTGAAGTGCCGGCAGAAGCACCTCCACCAAAGAAAAAACATTCCGAAGAAGAGTCTCTTGCTAAATCTTTGCAATTCCTACTAACAACAATACGAGAAAACAGGTATCAAAAAGTTCCTTACCCAGTTTATTGTCCAGAAGCAAGCCGTGAACAGGCAGCGATGCACCGATGCGAAATATGTTCTTTAACAAAAAATATTATTGAAGAACAAAATCATTACCTAATCTTTCAGATGGAACAACTTACAGAACACGCCCATTTACAAGATGTGGTAAAAGCAGCTGTGGAATTAATTAACAGCGGGAAAATTACAAGCTTGCAAAAGGGGTCTAGACTATCTTATTTGGAAGCAGCCCATCTAGTTGTTAAATGTAGATTAGAGAATAAATTATTTCTCGCAGACAGACCCATCTCCCAGAAATTACTCGCCATCTACCAAGCAACGAAAGATGTTGCATCCATGGGAATCAATCATCCTCTGACAAAATTTGTAATCCAACTATGGAACTCTCCAGAAAAATTGACACCAGCGCAAACAATATTGGCTGCCGACGATAAGGGAAATGCAAGCTTGCTTTCTATCCCACTTTTCTTGCCTACGTTCTCTGCCCTCCACCAACGAAGATTTTTTGCTGGAGGCTCTTCAAGCGCTAGACCCTTATCTATTTACCTATCCTTGTTCCTGTCTGAACTAACGATGGCTACCTTACACGCAATAATAAGCTCTCCTCAAAATGAACTTTATGTAACAACAACCCGATTTGGGAAAAAAGCTATCTTATGGAGAACTGTGAACCATGTTTTAGGATTAATACTGGCATCGTCTTCGGATTGGCATCTTGAAACACCCAGTAGCAAACTTAATTTTGGTGTGCCTGAAGATCTTAGGTTTCCTAGCGAAGATCTTAACATTGTTTCCCAAAGCCAACAATCATTCATAAGAACCAACCAAATACTACAGACACGAATGGCTCAATCTCTGCCCTCCGTAGAAAATCTACCTGTAGAAAGCCTCCTTTTAAATTCTTCCTCAATCCATGGGACAACACTCGCTACACAGGCTGCCCCTGCAACGCTGGAAGAAGCCCCCCCAGCAACACCACCTGCTTCCTCTACTCCACTCAAGCACCAACAGAAAACGCACCATGTAGAATTAACAACAGCGGGAATGGGACATGCCCCTAGCGAAGAATCAGGACCTGCATCATCTTCCCCAACGCAAGAAGAACTCCTTCAACGCCAATCCGTAGCGTTTTTGTTGAAAATGATTGTTCTCAATAAACAACGAAAGATCGACCCGATCATACCCTGCCCCAATGACTCCTCTGGAGGCAGCCTACATCACATATGCCCATTGTGCTTCCTAACCAAAATTCTTTTCTGCAAAAGGAGACTTCGTATAGTAAACCAAATCGAAATCCTCCTACAGCATACGACGGAAACTGCTCTAGTTGACACTATGATGAATTTGCCGCTCGGTAGAACCATTCTCACTCTTTCTGAGCAGGAACTTTTACTACCATTGGACCTTGTCTATATCGTTGCCAAATGCAAAATCGGAGAAGCTATGCAACTACCGGGCAAAAGAAACCCTACGGATTTGATTGATCTGTACTACTCCACAGAGAAGCTTATCCTTGAGGGACCTTCAAATCCCACAACAACCCTTATAAGCAATTTGTGGGAACAAACTACTCCAGAGGTTGTGCAGTCTATTCGCAAAAAAAATACGTTTCCTGTAAGGATCTTCAAAGATGGCGCCTTACAATCACTATCTCTACGGCAGTTATCTGACCTTTTCTCCGGCCTTGAGATACAGTTTTTCCAAAGATACAAGGAGAAAATGATAAGAAAACAGAAGGGGTCAATGGGTAAGCCTTATGTGAAGTTCTTTAGCACCTTGGCCTCGTCGACATTACATGCTCTTATAGATTTTGAAGAAGCCAAATCTTATCTTGTTGACTCTCCTGAAGGACCAGCAGTTCCTTGGGAACTCGCTCAACACGTATGTGGTTTAATGCTATCCATAAACCCTACCTGGAAACTATCTATAACCCTTTGCAAAGCTTCCCTTGGTGATTCGCAAGAATTGAGTCTACAAGAAGAGGTCGCTACTCCTCTATTCCAGAATTTACTGAAGTTTTCAGAGAAGCATTCTATGTCCTATCCCTATACCGGGTAGAGTAATGCAATATTAGCCTATAACGTCTAAATAGAAAACATGGTGAAAAATAAAGAAATACGAAGCATCCGCAATTCCCACCCCCAATACCGAATGAAAATACAACCTACAATCCGTTGTCAAACAACTAATTTTTAGTACTTAACACATATATCGTACTATGAGCATTTCTAAACCCGCTAAATCTCCATCAGAAAAACAAACGGAACAACAATCTGCCCTTTCCATAGAAGAGAAAATACGAGAGACTCTATCCGCTATTCAGGAAATAATCCAGACGCAACACGCCAAGGGATTCGCTTCTGGGCTTATACATGCACAGATCAACTCTCTAATCCATGAGGGATTCGAACTCCCTTTGATATCACAATCCATGGTTATTGCCAAGGTATCGTTAAAGACTCTCCTTAGGGAAAATAGATCCTTAACAACGGCAGAGATCAAACTCATAATGTCCACTTGCAAAGACCTGACAGAATCTTCAGGCAGTGGCACTTCATCACAAAAAATGACTTCAGAAGAACGCCCTGAACCTCCACAAGAGCTTCCCCCATCTCGATTACCTTTAAAGAAAAGACCCCTCAAACAAGTAGAGAAAATAGGAGCTCCCGTAATCACAACAGGAGAACCTTCGGTTAAAAAGAAACGATCAGAAGAAGCATTGTCTTCGTCCTTACAATTTCTCTTAAAAACGATACGAGATAACAAAAATACAAAAGCTCCCTATCCTGTTTATTGCCCGGAGGCAAGCCGTGAACTAGTAGTGACCCACCAATGCACGATATGTTCTCTAACAAAAAATATTATTAATCAGGGAAACCATCACCTAATCTTTCAACTAGAACAACTGGTGGGGGAAGTTTGCGTAGAAGATTTGACAAAGGCAACGATGGACTTAATCCATGAAGGGAAGGTAAAAAACTTACAAAAGGGTCTCGCATTATCTAATCTGGAAGCAGGCTACTTAGCTATTAAATGCAAATTAGAAAACAAGCTGGGCCTTGAGGAAAAGAAAGTTTCCCTGGAATTATTAAATGTTTATCAAATCGCGAAAGATGTCGCGTCCATGGGAATCGAAGCCCCTCTGACAAAATTTATCATGCAATTGTGGGGATCTCAAACAAAACTGAAGACACCAGATATAATACTGGCTGCCGACAGTAATGGAAATCCCAGCGTCCTTTCTGTTCCACTTTTCTTGCCTACGTTTTCTTCCCTCAACCAAAGGAAATTATTTTCGGGAGGCACTTTAAGCCTTAGGCCGTTCTCCATCTATTTTTCTATATTTCTGGCCAAGACAACTATGACTACCTTACATGCAATAATAAACTCCCCTCAAAACGAAAGTTACGTAGTGGAAACCCCGTTCAAGAAAAAAGCCATCTTATGGAGAGCTGTAAACCATACCCTGGGTTTAATATTAGCATCCGCTTCAGATTGGTTTCCTGAAGTGCCTTGTTGCAGATTAAGCATAGGCGCATCTGAAGATCTCAGATTTCGCAAAGAAGATCTGGAAATCGCCTCCCAGAAACAAAAAATGTTCGTGGAAACCAACCGAATACTTCTACCACAAATAGCTCAACCTATTCCATTTGTAGGAGGACTACCCAAAGAGAGTTGTCTCCTAAATTCTTCTCTGACACAAAGACAAGTCCCCGTCACACACACTCCCTCCGAAAGCTCCTCGGAGAGCCCTCAGACAGCATCTATTTCCACTTCACTTAAGCATCGAAAAAAAACGCACCATACAGAACCATCAACAGAAACGAAACAAGCTCCCTGTAAAGAATTAAGCTCTGCCTCTTTTAGACAAAAATCTTCTCACCTTCAAACTTTGTTATTTCTCCTGGAAATGGTACTAATCAACAAACAACGAGCCTCTCCAAAAATACACTGTCCCAGAAGCACTTCAGAAAATAGTCTACACCATATATGCTCTTTATGTTTCTTGGCTAAAATACTCTTTCATAGGAAGAGGCTGCTTATAGTTGCTCAACTGGAAGTCCTTCTGGCGCACACCACAAAAAATGATCTAGCTAATGCTATATTAAAGCTACCCTTTAATAGGACTATTTACACTTTGTTCGAGCAAGAAGTTCTGTCACCTTTAGATCTAAGTTATATTATTTTTATTTGTAAAATTGGAGAAGCTATGCAACTCCCTGGAAAAAGCAATCCAGCAATAATGACAGGTCTATATTATTCCATAGAGAAAATTGTTCTTGAAGGACTTGAGAATCCCATGACAGTCCTTATAAACAATTTATGGAAGCACACCATTCCTGAACCCTCAAAATTTGTCCGAGAGAAAGGAAAACTTACTGTGCTAACCCTCAAAAGTAATTCTCTAAAACTTTTATCCAAATCGGAAATCATGAATTGTTTTTCTACGCTTGAATTACAAACTTTCCAAAAATGCGAAGGGAAGGTAGTGAGAAGATACAGAAAATCTATGGACAAGGCTCACATAAACTTTTTTGGATCTTTGGTTTTGTTTACCCTACAGGACCTCTTAAGTTTCAACGAAGCAAGACCCTATCTCACGAACTCTCCAGCAGGGCTAGCCGTTCCTTGGGAACTCGTTCAGCACGTTTGTAGCTTGATATTAGCTATAAATCCTGCGCAGAAAGTATCTATCACTGGTTGCAAAGCTTCTCTTGGTAAATTACAGGAGCTAGGGTTTCCAAGAGAACAAGGAGGATCTCTATTTCAAAATTTACAGCTCTATGCCAATAGGAACTCTATTTCTGTCCTTGCTTTCAGGTAGCACAGTTGATTTTCTACCCCTGCTACTGCCATGCATGAAATCTTATCTGAAAAGGCTTCTCATTTCTCAAAGCAACATTCTCCCAGAAACTACGCAAATTAAAAAGGATAGCCTTACACCTAGAGATTTTACCGACTACCTTCTTGCACCTTGTCACCACCAAAAAACAACTAAAAACCCACAATGAGCATTTCCAAAACCCACGAAACTCCCCAACAAACAATTTCACAACCGTCCTTAGAAGAGCGCATATTAGCTAACCTAGAAATTATCAAGGATCTAGCAAAATGCCCTACTTTCTTCCCAAAGCCTCCAGATCATGATCCCGACATAGAAATTCTTCGGGGGCAAGTACTCTCTGTAGTAGCAAAAGGATTTTCCCTTTCTCAATTGGCCAAGGCCATGGCTGTTTCCGATGTTTATCTGAGAACCATGCTCTCCGAAAGATCGGCTCTTACATGTTCTCAATATGAGCTTGTCCTTGCCACCTGCAAAGATCTCGAAGAAGCATCAGGAAGTGGATCCTCACAAGCTGCACCTCCGATGCAACCTCCTTTGCCACAGATTTCTGAACTATCTCTTAGAAGAAAAAGTGAAGAAGAAGAAGAAAAAAAAGCCAATCCCATTCCGCTGAAAAAGAGAAAAACGTGGCGAGTATTGTTCGAGAAAGAGAAAGAAACAGAACCTTCAGATGATCAACAAGCACTAAGACAAAGGGAAGAAATATCCATGTCCTTACAAGTGCTTTTGGACACGGCCATAGAAAGCCAAAATGAAGAACAAATCCTTCGCATTCCTTGCCCTCGTAGAGGATCCGAACAACAACATATCTGTTCCGTCTGTACGTTGACCGCAGATTTGTCTACCACAGAAGACTCTCGCGTATTGCAACAGCTACATACTCTCCTCATGCATGTATCAAAGGAAGATTTATTGAGAGTATTAACAAATTTGTTGGAAAAAGGAGAACTCTCTTTTTCAAAAGAAAAAAAAAGGGATTTCTCATTTGGAACTCGCCTACATTGCTGCAGACTGTGGAATAGGGGAAGCAATGAGAATTACAGGACAAAAAGATCCCACCGAAGAGGTGGATCTTTACCGGGCTATGTCGGCTGTTATCAAAGAAGGTGTTGGAGGAACATTAACAAGTCTCATTAAGCAACTTTGGGAGGCTGATAAACCTGTGTATCCTCTAGAAAAAACTATCTTAATCGAGGAGCACGATAAGACAACCTTATGTCTATCCCCTCAAATGTTGCATCCCATATTCCTTGGACTGACCCAAAAACGTGCATATTCAAAACAAAGATTAGAACGACAACAAGGACTCTCCCTCTCTTTTGTCAAACTCTTGTCCAGACTGACCATGACATCCCTACAAGCATTCAAAAACTCTATACTATGCCTTCCTTACTTAGTACAGACTCCATCAGGAGACAAGGCCGTCCCCAGGCATATATTGAGACATATATATGCACTAATTCTTGTAAGCCATCCTACATGGAAAGTAGAGGCTGTTCCTTGCAAAATATCCATTGGAGCTAGAGAAATGTTTTCTCTTCCAGAGGCAGCAGTTGAAGAACTCCTTCCCGCAATAAGAAAATTCATAGAACTTAACAATATACAGAAAAGCAGAATCAATTACTTTGGAGATTTATCTACAAGACGTCCGCCCAAATCCGCTCCCTCTCAGACTATAGATCAGGGCAAAATAAAACAACTTGTTGCAAAAACCCTTCAGGCGCAACCTCAACCAGCATCTGAAGGGTTCGAAGGAAGCGAAGAAGAATCTACAGAGAAAGGATTACGAGAAACATTGCCTCTAGAAACTTCTTCACCATCGGCATTTCGCACTGAAGAAATCAGCGAAGAAGGGCGATCTTCACCAAGGTCAGAAGAAGGCTCTGAAGAAATGTCTGAGCCTTTGTTGTTTTTGTTGGACTCTATCCTCAAAAACAAGGGTAAAGAACAGCTTGTCGAAGCAGAATGCCCAAAGGTTAGTAACCATATTTATGGAAGCTCCTGCTCATTATGCATTCTAGCTACACAAATTTTAAATCAACAACATGAACCCTTTATCAAACAGTTAGAGGCGATTATGGAATACACAACCAAAGAAAAATTAGTGCAATCATTGATAAACTTATTTTCCACAAAATCTCTAAAAAATCTTTCTAGTAAAGAGAAATTTTCTAACTTTGAAATAGCATGTATTATCAAATCATGTGATATCGGGGACGAGATATGCTGCCCAGGAAAGCTAAACCCAGGATCCCAAGTAGACCTTTACTGTGCACTAAACGAAGCCATCAGCTGTGGATTACACTCTCCTTTAGCCCAATCTATCATGGAAATATGGGACTCTTCAGTTCCTCTCACCTACACTAAGCGTCAAGATCTGCTGTACGTTCCTATTATAAAGGCGGATGGTTCTGTTTATAAATGCACGCATGAACTCCTAGAAAACAAACTTCGACCAACAGCACAACGAATGTTCTCCAAAACAACGGAAGGAATGCGCAGAAGAAGATATTTAGAATGCATGCCCTCTGCCTACTTGAGGTTTGTGACATACTTATCTCTGTTCACCGCCAAAGCTCTTAAAGATTCTCCTTCAGGAACTCCTTTTCTAGAAAAGTCTCCCCAAGGGCCCGTTTTGCGCGAAAATGCTTTGGAACACATATATAGTCTGATACTTCTAGCAAATCCTATACGCAAAGTGGTTGCTCTTCCAAGTAAGGTGTCTCCCGAAAAAATCGAAGAATTCTCATTATCTGAAGAGGAAACCGCCATAGCACATTCCCATCTTCTGAAATTTGCTAGAACCAACCGGTTCTTCTTGGCTGGAAACAGTCCTTTCAGCCTAGCGAAAAATTTACCCATAGAGAGCGAAGAGGGATAAAAAATCAGAAAAGCTAAAGATTTGCACCAAAAATACCAATATAACAAACGTCAAAGACCTTGGTGGTACAAAAGAGACGAGTTATTTATTAGCATTCTGAAAAAACTAACAAGCTTTCAGTCCTTTTTTATCAGTTTTTTCTTTGTTCTTCTCTATGATCTCTGCTTCTTTAGACGCAGAAACACCTAGAAGGTTTTTATCATACATTCTGATCATACAAAAAAGTAATAAGTAATATCTTGAGTTAGTTCTATCATGAGTATCTCTAGATCTTTCGAAATAAAATCCTCACAAGAACGAAGAACTTCATTACCTCTCAGCGAACGAATCCAGCTCAATACCCGACTTATAAGAGAAATTGTCGAAAAACCACCCTTTGTCCCCATCCCCTCCACTTTCAATGCTGAGAAAGAAGTTCTTCGTAGTCAACTCTTCTCCATAGCGGCACGAGGCTACTCTTACTCATTGATATCCGAAGCCATGGTTGTTTCCGAAATTTATATGAAGACTATATTAAAACAAAATACAGCACTAACAGAAAGTCAGTACCAAATGGTCATTGATAGATGCCGTGATCTGTCAGAATCTTCAGGAAGCAGTTCTTCCCAACCTACTCTTCTACCTCCAGCATCGGCTCCTGAATTAGAAGCTTCTGAAACACTAGAGACTCAAGAAAAAGGACGGCCTCCTTTTGGGGAAACTTCTTCATCAGCGATGGAAATGCCTTGCGTTCTCGAGAGAACTTCCTCAGAACAAAGATTAATCGAAATGCTACCGCTGAAAAAACGTAAGACATGGCGACTATCCTTTCTTTCGGAGTACGAGCAACAAGGAAAAATGCAATCTACCATAATAACCTCCAAAGACACAAAATCTCTTGTATCCCCCATGATATCCTCGCTAAACATTGTGTTAGATACCGTCATAGGAAAAGCGAAAAAGAAACCTCCTTTTGAAGTGATATGCCCCAAAAAAGGAGTCGATCGCAAACACGTGTGCCCCTTATGCATGCTAGCTCATCATGTGCTCTCATCAAAAAAAAGCTCCGTCTTACTGAAACAAATAGAAACATTGCTTATACACACAACAAAGGAAAATCTTCTTGAAGCTCTATCCACACTAATTACCGAAAAAAAAGTAACACCTCTGTATGACAAGACACAATTCTCTAGACTTGAAATGGCTTACCTTATTTTCCAATGCAAGGTAGGTGATGCATTGTGTCTACCGGGAGAGAAAAACCCTGCTGAAGAAGCAGGAATCTATATGAGCATGGAAAAGGTAATCAAAGATGGCTTAAAAAGCTCCCTAACCCAAACAATAAAAACTTTGTGGGAATCATTCCAGCCCGTGGCAGAGAAAGATCTTTCTGTCCTTGTCGAGGAAGGTGATAATAAGTTCCAAGTTATCTCTTCATCCTCACTTATAAACACCTTTTCTTCACTGACTCAAAGACGATTTTCTGCAGTAACAAAAAAAGAACTACGGACTCCTTTAGGACCTTTTTATGCAAATTTTGTAGCTGAAGCAACTATACGCTCCCTACAAGCGTTGAAAACATCACCCCTGGGCTCTGCCTTTCTGACCCCTACTGCATTTCAATATCCTGCTATTCGAAAAGGTGTGACGGAACATGTATACAGCCTCATATTAGCCTCTCATGGATCATGGAGAATAGAGGTACTACCTAGCGCTCTGTCAGTGACGCCTAAACAAACGTTAGCTCTGCTTTCAAAAGATTTATCTTTAATACTTCCTTCTTTCAAAAATTTCATCGTAGTTAACAGCATTGTCAAAATCAAAGAATTACATCTAGTTGGTCTTGAGGATATTGGGGAGCAAAAAAGTCCTGAATCGTCGCTTCATGCTATCGAGGGGAAGCAAAAATCCCAAAAGAGAAAAAGAAAAATCCGACACGTAGAGCAAGAGGAAGTCGAACAAGTTTCTCCCAGTCAAACGCCAATATCTTCTCCTCTACATGAACCATCCGCTAGCATATCCAAAGAAGAAGCCTTAACTGCGCTGTCTTTTTTGTTAGATTTTATTTCTCTGAACAAAGGACGAAGAGTATCATCTGTCGATTGTCCCAGTAGCTCCGAAGTAGGACACACATGTTCCTTATGCGTTTTGACCAAACAAATTCTTCGTAGAAAAGCTCCTCTTCTCATAAAGCAACTAGAGAGACTTCTTTCCTATACAACAAAAGAAACTCTGATAAATGCTCTCATGAATTTGTTTTCTATTAACATCTTGACAGAACTCTCTGAGCGCGTCTTTCTCTCTAATATTGAACTCGCTTACATATTAAGGGACTGCAAGATAGGTGATGAAGTCGCTCTTCCGGGAAACCAAAACCCTGCTAGGCTAGCGGATATGTATTTTACTGTAGAAAAAGTTTCTTCTTCTGGACTATGTGACCCTTTGACAAAGAGCATCCTGGAGATATGGAAAACCTCTCCTCCTCTTTCTCCCATAAAAAGCAAGGAACATCCGACTGTTCTAGCAAAGTACGAGGATGGTAGTGTAAAAGTCTGCCAAAAGTCTGTACTACAACCACTGTTTACTCACGTGCCACATCGCTACTTTGAACGCAGAGGAACGCTAATTACCAGAGGAAAACTCTTCAACACAATGTCTAAAAAACACTCAGCGTTTATTGCTAAACTCACGTTATACACACTGAAAGCTCTTGAAAACTCTCCCCTAGGACTTCCTTATATTGTCCCTTCCTCCGAAGGAGCCTCTTTTCTATGGCAAACCATAGAACATGTTTACGGTGTTATTCTTTCCTCAAGTACGGCATGGAAAGTCGCCGTCCTAGCAAGTAAAATATCACCCAGAACAGCACAAGATCTCTCTTTTTCCCAAGAAGAAATTTCCGAAATTCTACCTGCATTGCAAAGATTTACTGGAATTAACAAAATCTTTCTCCCAGGAAGAAGTATCTTTACAAAAACTAAAACAGAAGAGGAATCAGAGGAGGAGGATTAAACAAACTGTAAGAAGTTTTCTGTATTCTCCATCTCAAAACCACCTCAAATAATGATTCCTATAAGACCCAAAGATCCAAAATGGAAAAAGCAATAAAGCGAAAAGATTGTCTTTGAGAAAAAAATTAAATATGCCAACCTGTTCACACACAATAGCTTCGCGCAAGCTACACTGACTGCCAACAGGAATTTAGGAAAGGCTTTACCCTAGACATACTAATCTCCCCCCCTCTGGAAGTTCCTATCGATCATAAATCGCTACCAATTTTGATCCCTGTCTCTTTATCTTAGAAACTCCCACTTTTTTTGACATTATGAGCGTCTCTAAGCCTTCGACGACCAAACAGTCAGAAATCAAAGAAACTCTCCCTTCTCTAAGAGAACAGGCGGCTATAAATCTTCAACTTATCGCAGAGATCGTTGGTCAGGTTGTTGTCCCTGTCCCCAGAAGCCCTGAGAGCGCAGGGTTGAGAGACCAAATATTTTTCATGTCTAACCTTGGTTACAGCCCAAAGATCATTGCTCAAGCTCTCTCAGTATCAGGAATATACCTGAAGACTCTAATGCACAAAAATCTTTCTTTAACAGAAACAGAGTATCAAAAAGTCCTATCAAGTTGTCACGATTTAAGTGAGTCTTCGGGTAGTGGTTCTGTTCCACAACCACCTTCCATACCGCCCCTCGTCTATAAGGAGAAAGAAAAAAGCCTTTCTTCAGGAACACCAGAAGAAATCGGGGAAACAGAAACTTATTCGGATCCTGAGGAACCATCTCAAGTTCCTCCACCAAAAAAACAAAAATCCACCGATGCAAAAGAACCCAAAAAAAGAAAAGAAAAAACACGACATTTAACCCTTCCTGTTTTACAAGAAGTTCCTCAACAACTTCCAGGTGAAAGTCATGTAGAAGAAACTACCTTACAAGAGGCGCATAAAGAACTTACCCTTTTAGCAAATACTGCAGAGACGCAAAGACAACTCACAATCTTACTAGACACTATCCAATGTGGAGAAGGGTTATGTATAAAATGCCCCAGATCTTCAGAAGTTCTGGGTAAAAGCCATTTTTGCTCACTATGCCTTCTAGCTTATAATCTGACTGGAAGACGATCAACACTTCTCGTTAGACAGTTGGAAACTCTCCTTAAATATACTGAGCAGGGACGGCTCATAGACGCTTTGATAAAACTTTTTGGGCTCGGTATTGCAAACCTTCTGTCCGCCAAACAGTGTTTATCTAATATAGAATTGGCGCGCATCATAGACCTATGTAAAATAGGTGATGAAATATGCTTGCCAAACTATGCAAACCCGGCTTCTCAACTTAAGTTCTACGAATCTTTATCCAATATCATTGATGCTGGATTACGTTCCCCTCTGACGCTAGCAGTAAGAGATGTATGGAGGACATCTGAAAAGGTTACTTCCTCTAAAACCGTATCTAAACTGACTGTTTTAATTATTAATAATGAAGGAATATTGCAAAAGATCACTCCAAAAATGTTTGCACCAATCTTCTCCAGTATTTCTTTCTGCTATTCTGCAAGAACATCAAGAGGCAAAGAAGTCAAGGGGCGACGATTACCTTTTATGACTCCTAACCTCTCAACTTTTCTCGCCAAGCTGACTTTGTGCACCCTAGAATCCTTAAGACTTTCTGCACAAGGAAAATCATTCTTGACATCATCTCCCGAAGGCCCTGCTTTTCCTTGGAGCGTTGTCGAACATATATATTCTTTGATACTGCTAACAAATCCTAAATGGAAAGTCTCCATCCTTCCTTGCCAAGCCTCCCATGAAGTTAGAGAAGAACTCTCTCTACCAGGAGAAGTGAAAAAACAATTTCTTCCCTTGATAAAACGTTTCACATCTGTAAATGGAATTCACTTGCCTGGGAGGAGTGCATTTTCTTCCAAAGAAAGCCCTTATGAAGAGACCTAACAAACGAATTTTCTCCAAGCACCTGGAAAAAGTAAAAAACAACTATGAGCGTTTCTAAAACCCATGACCCCCAAAAAGCACTTCTACCACTATCCTTAGAGGATCGTATCTCTCTAAATTTAGAAATCATTAAAGATTTAGCGAGAAATCCTACCTTTCTCCCAAAACCTGTAGATTACGATCCTAATAGAGAGATCCTACGAGGACAAATGTTCTCCATTATGGCCAAAGGAGTCTCTATCTCACAACTCGCTAGAGCTATGGCTATCTCAAATATCTATTTACAAACCATAGTTAAAGAAGGAAAAGCTCTCTCGAAATCTCAATATGACCTTGTCCTTGCCAGCTGCAGGGATCTATCCGAGGCATCGGGAAGCAGAGACTTACAACCTATGCCATCACTCTCCCCCTCCCCACCTCAAATTTCTGAACCACCCCTCGGAAAAGAAGGTGAAGAAGAACCTAAAGAAGCTCCTCCTGTCCCATTGAAGAAAAGAAAAACATGGAGACTACTATTTATGGAGACAGCAGTAGAAAGTGAGCCATCCACAACACAACAAATTTCAAAACAGATGGAAGAACTTTCCGCCTCACTCAAAGTTCTCCTAGATACTGTTCTAATAAATAAAGGGAAACAAGGATCTTTATTTGTTAAGTGCCCATATAGGGGATCAAATGAAAAACATACCTGCCCCACATGTAAATTAACTTTTAGTTTAATCCGTCTAAGAAAAAGCCACTTGTTACAGCAAACTGAAGCTCTTCTTGAGCATACATCAAAAGAAATCCTATTAAAGGCTTTTGTCGATCTTGTAGAAAAAAAGGAACTCTTTTTCTCCGAAACTAAAATGTCCTTCTCACATTTGGAGCTTGCCTACATAAGTTTTGAATGCCGAATAGGAGAAGAAATAAAACTTCCCAATCAAAAAAACCCCTCAGAAGAAGTAGACCTTTATCGAACTATGGAATCTGTTATTCGCTCTGGATTAAACCACCCTTTAACACGAACTATCAAAGAACTTTGGGAATCCGATAGTCCCGTGTTTCCAAGAGAAGAGCCTATACTTATTGAAGAAGGTGATAAAAGTTTAGTACGTGCCACCATCGATTATTTATCTCCTATATTTTCTTCCATCACGCAAAGACGATCGCAGTCAAAGGGGAGAAAAGGGTGTCAGCACGGAATGTCCCCTACTTTTTCTAAAATGTTATCAGATTTGACCTTGAGTTCGTTACAAGCTCTCAAAAATTCCTCTTTGGGAGCAGCTTTTTTAACGCAAACGCCGTCTGGAGACACTGTTATTCCTAAACAAATACTGAAACATGTATATGGATTAATTTTATCAGCACATCCTTCTTGGAAAGTAGAGGTCACTCCTTGTAAAATAGCTTTTGGAGCAAAAGAAACTTTATCTCTCCCCGAAGATTCTATTCACGAGCTGCTTCCTGGACTAAGAAAATTCATTACTCTCAACAGTGCCCAACCAACGCGGATCCCATACTTTAGGGAGCTACCCATGAGGGCAAAACCAAAAGCTCAAACCTCCGAAACTATAGACATCCAAAGAGTGCAACATATGCTTGCAAAAGCCATTTCTCTAACCCAAGAAGAAGGTGAGGAGCTGCAGGAGAGCGAAGAACGAGTCGCCTCTAAAAAACATGCCCAAAAAACTCGACACACAGAAACACCCCCATCCTTTGCTAAAGAAACACACGGAAAAGAAGAAACCAAGAAAATTTCCGAGTCTCTACAGCTTTTGCTAGATTCTGTCCTTCAGAACAAAGATCAAGAATATGTGCTTATAAAATGTCCTAAAATAACAGAACACTCCTACGGAAGCACTTGTTTCCTATGTCTACTCGCTTATCAAGTATTAGCTGAAAGACGCTCTCAGCTCGTTAAACAATTAGAAAAACTTCTGGAGTACACAACCAAAGAAAAATTGTTACAATCTCTAACAGACCTATTCTCTCCAGAAAGTTTAACGAACCTACATAAGAAGAAGAACTTCTCTAACTTTGAATTGGCGTGCATTATTAAACACTGCGGCATCGGGAACGAGGTATGCGACCTTCACCAACTCAACCCAGGATCTCAAGTGGAACTATATTGCGCATTAAGTAAAGTCATTCAACAAGGGATAGGCTCTCCACTAACTCAAGCTATTCTAGAAATATGGGAAGAAGATCTTCCACTTACTTATTCCAAACAGAAAGATCTACTGTACACCCCCATTATGAAATCTGATGGTTCAGTTCAAAATTGCACCTATGACTATCTAAAGTCAAAATTGTCCTTGGTACATCAACGACTTTTTTCTCAGTGCTTAAAAAAACTTCAAAAAAGGAGAAAAATCCTAGATCACATACCCACCCCTTACCTGAGATTCGTCATAAATTTGTCTTTATTCACCACTAAGGCGCTAAGAGATTCTTCTTTGGGGATACCCTTTCTCAATCAATCTCCCCAAGGACCGGTTCTACCCGAAAGTGTCCTGGAGCACATCTACTGCTTGATCCTTTTGTCAAATCCTGTACGCAGAGTAGTTGTTGCACCATGCAAACTCCCCATGGAAGAACTGGAAGAGTTTTTCTTCCCTGAAGAAGAAGCCAATGTGTTGTATGAAAAACTTTTAAAATTTGCCAGAATCAATAAGTTCTTTCTAGCCGGAAGCAGTCACTTCAGTGTTGCAAAAAATCAACCCAAAGGTGAGGAAGATGAATAAATGCTTATAGTTCCAAGTATTCGTTAGAAAATACTCTTAATTGACTAGACGCATAATGACCATCATAATCCGTAGATTGTATAATCAGAAAGTAAACCTTCTACTACTTTACTCAACAAAAAAATTGAAACAAAAATCTCAATTGAGCCTACCTTCTGCGGATTTTTTTGGTTCTTGTTCGCCAATAGATGCTTTCACTATACGGGCCTTGACTTCTCAGGGATCTCTACTCTCCACGAAGAGTCTCTTAGGGAGCTTTCCCACCGAATCTATGTCTAAATCCAATCATCCAGCTGGTTAAGCCATGAGCATTTCTAAATCTTTTGGATCAGAACATTCGGAACGACATACACCTGTCCCCTTGTCCATAAGAGAGCAGATAGCAGTAAATGCACAATTAATTCAGGAAATGACATTAAACCCTCCTTTCTTTCCCCTTTCTCCGGACATTACTCCCGAAAAAGAGGCTCTCAGAAGCCAACTATTTTCTATGACTGCAAAGGGATTTAGTACTTCTTTGATAGCTAGAGCTCTGGCGGTTTCCGGGATTTATTTAAGAACAATAATAACACAAAATACTGCTCTAACAGAAGAGCAGTACTACAAAGTGTTATTCAGCTGTCAGGACCTGTCAGAAGCTTCCGGAAGCTCTATTCATGCATCCTTACCACCTCCGTCAACTTCTCTCTTAGAAATCCCCGAAGAACTTGAATCTCGCCCTGAAGGAGATTTGCTTTGTCATATTAAAGAGTCCGTTGCTACAGAAAAAATCACTCAGATAACCGAGCCACCCCTCCTCCCTTTCAAAAAAAGAAAAACTTGGCAAGTATTCTTTACCCCTGCACAAAGTCCTGAACCAGAGAAGCCCCAATCTCCCCCTTCTCCACATACGGAAGATAAAATACCCCTCCTAAAAGGTCGAGAAAAAACACTGGCCCAGCTTTCCCTTGTTATGGATGCTGTTGCCCTACAAAAAGAGTCTGATCCCCCCTATATCATTCCTTGTCCTCGACGAGAAGGAAAGAAAAAACATGTATGCTCTTTATGCACACTAGCTAATCGAATGCTATCATCGCAAACAAATACCTCCTTATTAGAGCAATTATTTACCCTACTTGTCCTCACGCCGAGGGACGTCTTACTTGAAACATTAGCCTCTCTCCTTGAGGAAAAGCAACTCCCTCCACTAAGTGAAAAAGACGAATTCTCTAGACTAGAAATAGCTCATATTGCCTCCAGATGCGATCTGGGAGATGAGATATGTCTGCCTGAAACAAAAAACCCTGCAACCCAAATCTCTATCTACCAGTCAATAGAAGATGTTATCAAAGCAGGACCTAACCATCCTCTGACAACAACTCTCAAAACATTGTGGAATTCTTATTCTCCAGTGAAAAGTTTGCATAAACTTTTAGTCCAAGAAAAAAGTGGCCAATGTGTTCCTTTTTCCCCGTCATCGCTTGTACCGACCTTAGAATCATTAACATTAAGAGCTTGTTATAGAGGAAGAAGAAAAGACAAATCGGCCCTCCTACATCCATCATACGCAAATTTTGTATCTAATCTGACAGCACTATCCTCACAAGCACTAATAAATTCTCCCCTAGGATCCCCTCACTTGGTTTTAACAAGTTCGGGAGCCCCTGCCATCCCCAGGAGCACTATGCAACATATATACAGCCTCATACTGGCAACGAATTCCATATGGAAGGTAGAAGTACTCCCTACCGTACTTTCTGAAACTCCCATCCAAATATTATCTCTACCCGAAGAAGATTTACCCGAGACGATTCAATCTATAAAAAATTTTATTACAGTTAACGACATCAAAAAGCCTCAAAGCCAACTTTTCCTCTCGCCCCCCGAAAAGCAAACAAGAAAAAGATCTGCTGGCGCTCTAGTTGCTACCTCTCCACCACTCACGAGAGAAGAAGATACCCTTACTAAACCACAAGAGAAAGAATCGGAACAAGAAGTAATCTCCGGAAAAAGAAAACATAAAATTCGTCATACAGAAGACGTCACCACACATACAGAACAAATGCAAGAACCAGAACCATCCGATACAGAAGCTACTACCGACATAATACTATCTCAATCTCAAGAGGTTACTGCCTTATCATTTCTTATAGACTTCGTTATAGAAAGTAGAGGAAGACGAGTGCTACATATCAATTGTCCACAAATGACCTCTGAAACAGTTCAACACGTATGTCATCAATGTATATTAGCAAAACGTGTATTACAGAGAAGATCATCTCTCCTTATGACGCAATTGGAGAGGCTTCTTATGTATACTTCCAAAGAAAAACTAGTGCGAGCCTTAATGCATTTGTTTTCTGATATTAAATTACAAACCCTTGGAGAACGCCACTCTTTATCAAACGTCGAATTAGCTCTCCTACTAAGAAACTGTGATATCGGAGACGAAGTGTGTGTTCCCGGAGCACTCAACCCTGCCTCCCAAGCGGAACTATATTACGCGATGGAAAAAGTAATTTCTTCAGGATTACAAGAGCCTCTCACATCAGCTATTCTAGAAGTGTGGAAAACCTCTCGCTCCTTACTTTCTGAAAAAGATGAAGAGAAATTCTCCATCCTGGTCCTACGCGACGATGAGAACCTTGGTCCGTGCGATATCCCTACATTGCTGCCCATCTTTACTTCCTTTGCACAACGCTATTTCTTGAAAAAAGAATCAAGAGCTACTCGGGGGGTAACTATCTCCTCGATGTCGGATTCAACAGCGAGGTTTGTAGCAAAAGCTACTATTTGTACATTAAAAGCTTTCGCCCACTCTCCTCTAGCCGTTCCCTATCAAGTTTTATCCCCTTTAGGATGGGTCTTCCCTTGGAAAGTTGTGGTACACATCTTTAGCATTATCCTATCTTCAAACGAATCTTGGAAGACTGTCGTTTTACCCAGCAGAATATCTCCAGTATCCTCCCAAGAGCTATCTTTTTCCCAAGAGGAAATAAGCGAAGTACTACCATGCCTAAAGAGATTTCTCAAACGAAATAAAATTTTCTTGCCGGGAAAAAGTCCATTTTCGAAACAGCAACTAAAACAGTACTGATGCACAACAAAGCATGGCGCCTCAGCGCCCACCACGTTTCCCTATTAAGCATCCTTAGCACCACCTGAAATAACAATGAGTATCTCCAATCCTTTCGAATCTCAATCCAAAACGCGAGTAGAAGAATCTTCTCCTTCCTCAATAAAGGAAAAAATACAAGAAACCTTCGAAACCATACAAAAGATTGTCCAAACACAAATTGCTGAATACAGACCCAGTCTTCTGCAAAGTCAAATCACTTCTCTGCAAAAGGAAGGGTTTAGTTTACAACAAATATCTCAGGCACTGGTGGTGTCTAAAATATCCATAAAAACATTATTAGGAGAAAACAAGTCTTTAACCACTAAAGAGTTCAGTCTAGTATTGTCCAGCTGCAAGGACTTGTTAGAGGCTTCTGGAAGTAGCTCTTCATCTCAACAAATTGAAACCCAGATAACGACAAAAGAAAGAGATCCCAAAAGAGAATCTCTCCTTCCTCTGAAAAAAAGACGTGTTCTCTATGCAGAACTTCAACAATCCGAAGCGATTTCTTCTGGAGTGCTTTCCACAATCGAGGAAACAGGCAGAGAACCTATCAAAGAACAACCTCTAAATTTTCTCCTGTCAACAATATTAATCAATAAGGACGTTGCATTGGATTCTTACTCCGTTGTGTGCCCAGAAAAAAATCCTGATGAAAACGAGAGTGAACATCTTTGTGAACTGTGCTCGCCGATCAAAACTCTCATCAAAAATGATAGAAGATCATTAGCGTTTCAACTAAAACAACTTATGCACAAAACAAGCCCAAGAACAGTCCTAAGAGCTCTCTTAAAACTTTACGAAGAAGGTAAGCTTTCAGATATACGGGAGATTCCTTACTTTTCTCACCTAGAAACTTCCCATCTTGTCAATCGATGCGAAGCAGAAGCATTTTTCCGTAAACCAGGGAAAACATCTTCTTCTAAACTACTAAACCTTTATCAAGCCACAAAAAACGTTGTGTCTCTGGGAACCAGCCACCCATTAACCTCCTTAATTATCCAACTTTGGGATTCTGCGATACTCCCATCAGGAGCAGAAGCTACCGTAACAGCTATCAGCGAAGAGGGTACTATCAGTATGCTCTCTACCTCAGTATTTTTGCCGTCTTTTACATCTTTATTACAATGTAGATTATTTTTAGGAGGTAAAAAAACTCTTCGCTTCATGTCTCACTCTTACTCATCATTTCTAGCTGAACTAGTAATGGGCACCCTACAAATCATCAAAAATTCTCCTCAAGGAGCTCCTTTCGTTGCCACTACCAGTTTTAACGAAAAAGCCGTTCCATGGAAAACAGTACGTCATGTGATGGGATTAATATTGTCCTCCAATGACAAATGGAAGATAGTCCCCCCCACTAACAAATTATGTTTCGGCTCTCCAGAAGAAATCAGATTTTCTAAAGAAGAGTGTTCTATAATTTCCAAGAAACGAGAAACCTTCTCTGAACGAAACAACATAGTTTGCCCCAGAACACCACCAGAAATTCCCCAAAACGTCCTATTACCAGAAGAAAGCGCACTACTATCTACAGTAACAGAATACGAAGCACTCTCACTGCAACAAAGAGAGCCTTCTCCCAAACTATCAGAGGGAGATTCTAAAATCCAACCGCTACAAATGGAATACTCCACGCAGAAAGAATCGTCTCAAAGCCCTTCGGAACGTGTCTCCCAACAATCTCTTATTTTCTTACTAGAAATGGTCCTTCTTAATAAAGGACGCGAAGCGAATCCAAACATACGCTGCCCTAACAGCAGCAAAGATATTGATCCCCAACACGTTTGCTCATTCTGCTTCTTTGCTAAACGACTATTTTATCAAGACAAAGTGGAAATGATAAAACAATTTCATATACTCCTTAAATACACGAGTAAAGAAACAATAGCTTCCTCTCTTCAACAACTACCCTTGAATAGAACATTTGAAAAATTATTTGATCAAGGAATGTTCTCACCTCTTGACTTAGCCTACCTAATATCTCTATGCGGCATTGGGGAAGATATGCGTCTACCTGGGAAAGCAAATCCTGCATCCACTACAGATCTATATCTGTCCACGGAAAGAGCTATCTTAGGAGGGCTCGAAGAACCTTTAACAAAAATCATCTACAATATTTGGAAACAATACCCTCGTCTCTCTCTAACTTTCAAAGAAAAAGAAGAATTGTCCATGACAGTACTGACGGATAAAGGCCTAGAAACCATCAATCTACAGTCCATCAGCCAATATTTCTCACTCCTAGAGCTTCAGCTTTTACAAAAGAGTGGAGAGAAGGTTTCAAAACGACAAAAGGGAACCATGACCACATCAAACGTTAAATTTTATAGTTTATTAACTCTAATCACATTACATATCCTGAAAGATTGCAAAGAAGCTCTCCCCTACCTATCAACAGTTCTGCAAGAACCTACCATTACGCAAAAAACACTCCTACACCTATATAGCCTTGTCCTAGCGATAAACCCGAGGTGGAAACTAAATGTCGTCTCTAACAAAGCTTCCAGAGGTAAAACTCAAGAATTGGGTTTTCCAAAAGAAATGGCCTATGTTCTGTTCGAAGCTTTACAGGAATTTGCAGCTAAAAATTATATATCTATCCATACTATCAAGTAGAAATTCTCCTGCTGACTGGAGGATATTATCACAGCCCTGAAAGTTCGAGCAAAATTTCTTAACTTAACCGACCCAAAATAAAAATGAGTGCTCCAAGCCCACCCAGCAGCCCACCTAGCTCAATACCAATGACGCAGCCAACACCTCTCAAAGAGCAAATTAACAACAACTTCCGTCGTATACTCTGGCTAATTTCTAGAGAGTGTCTGGAAAACATTGAACATAAGATCCTGTGTTCGCAAATTGAGTCTATGTTTTCTTTAGGATTTAGCTACCAAGTAATAGCTAGAGCTCTAACAGCATCTAAAATATCTTTAGGGGTCCTGATGAAAAATAACTCCCATCTGTCTGCAAATCAATACGATATTGTTGTCACCGCTTGTGAAGATTTATCCGAAGCATCGGGAAGCAGCTCAAGCTCAGCAACCAAATCGAGTAGAAAGAGAAAAGCCGAAGAAGAACCTAAGCAAGGCCCTTCAACCTCCACAACAGAAGGCTCTGATTTTCCGACATTATCTAAACAACCCTGCGGAGCTTCCAGCATTATCACATTATTTTTAGACACAGTTTTGGAAAGAAAGATAGAGGAAAAAGCTCTCATACCATGCCCTCAAAATATCAATAAGGATCCTAATCATGTGTGTTCCACCTGCACTTGCATTAAGGATCTTTTCTCTTGCAGAAAACCTCCCCTGATACGACAAACTGAAAAACTTTTAGAATACACTGAGAAAAAATCTCTTAGTGAAGCCTTGTCTTTGCCAATACTTGAAAGCGCTATTCAACAGAGACATTTAGGAGCTGTTGATGTTCTTCTTCTCATTGATAAATTAGGAATTGGAGATGCTGTGCGCCTCCCCAATGAACCTCACCCCACGTCCTGTCTTGGGATCTACTTATCTATGGACAAAGTAATCAAATCAGGAATGACAAACGCGTTAACACGAGCCGTTACAGTGTGTTGGAAAACTCCTTCCGTCACTCCTTCTGAAGAAAAATCCATAAGCTGTCTGTTTGTTTCTAGAGGCAATACAACCTGTGGATTTTTTAGAGAGTCTTTGGAATCAACTTTTCTCAAATTGCGTATACTTGTCCCCCAAGGAGAACAGCTAACCCTGACAGACAAGATGCCCCCCTTACTTGCAGTATTCTCATCCAGAGCTACTTTCCTCACCCTGTGCAACTTGCTGAAAAACCCTCTCGGAGAACCTTTCATCCTGCGCAGTGATAGATCCGAAAAAATCGTCCCCTGGTCCGTGGTAGAACATGTTTATAGTCTCATCTTATCCATTATGAAAAAAATTTGTATTCCGAAAAACAAAATATCAGCACAAGAAAAACTACTTTCTTTCCCGCCACAAGAGGCTTCCGAATTATCAACTATCCTCTATGGTTTTGCAGACTTTTACAATCTTAGAGAAAACTTTTCCAGCTGTTTTTGTACTCTTATTTAAGACACAAATACACTTAAACCTTTCTGTTGGAAAATAGAGGACTATCGGTTGCAAAACCAAGCTCTCGGATTTGATTTCGACAGCTTAAATACGCCACCCAAACATATACTCATAATAAGAAAAATAGATGGATTTTATGGGAATAACTCCTAACCTAATAATAACCAATATTCTCTTATCAAGACGCCTACGAATACCGAAAACTAGGGGCACAAATAAAAATCTATCAAGAAAAAACATAAACCACTAATCTGTATATTCTTACTCAAAACCACACTCCACGAACAAAGTAAAATCCAAAACAACAAAAAAACTCTTCTCATACACCAGTCGAAAATATGACCTACTAAAAAACTATTGCAGAATAGAATTTCTGTACTGCCTAACCTAACTCCTTACAAGAGTTATTATCTATGAGCGTTTCTAATCCCTCTGGATCTCAGCCAAAGACAAGTTTAGAGCTACGTTCTTCCTCTATAAAAGAACAAATTCAAGAGACTCTCAATGCAATCCAAACAATTGTTCAATCTACACAGATCGGACACTCTCCTTCACCCCTACATAGCCAAATTATTTTATTGAAAAAAGAAGGGTTTAATCCGCAGATAATTTCACAAGCAATGGTTGTATCTAAAGTATCTATAGCAACAATTCTGGGAGAGAATAGACCTTTAACTCCCCAAGAACTAGATCTCGTATTAGCCAGTTGCAGAGATTTGACAGAAGCTTCTGGAAGTGGCTCTTCGTCTCAACCTACCACGCAATCAATGAAAAGAAAACAACTTGAAGAAGAAATATCTCGCTCTCCTTCTCCAAAAAGAAGTCGTCTACTTCAAGAGAGCACCTTACAGACCGAAGACATCCTTACAGAGCCAGCTTCCTCCCAACATGCTGCAGAAGAATCTTTAAGAGCTCAATCGTTAAATTGTCTTTTGGTAACCATTATGAAAAATGAAGGTTGTACAGAATCTTACCAATTTATGTGCCCTAGAAAAAATCCCATGCAGAAAGAAGATGAACACCAATGTGAACTGTGCGAGCTAACAAAAATTACCATCAGAGAAAGCAAGTATTTACTTATCCATCAATTAAGACAACTTATGAATGAAACAGACCAAAAAATTTTGTTAAAAGCCCTTCTAAAGCTTTACAAAGAAGAGAAACTCTCAGAATTGAAAACTATTTTGTATTTTCCTCCTTTAGAAATTACACACCTAATTAAGGAGTGCAATCTTGAGAAGATATTTCCAGAAGCAAAGGGGGAAAACGTATCAAAATTATTAGGCGTATATCAAGCAGTAAAAAATGTTGTGTCCCTAGGAATTCAACATCCACTGACAGCGCTAATCATCCAGATTTGGAAATCAACAACACCCATAGTGGGAACAAAAACACCCATACTAGCCATTAGTGAAAATGAAGAAATCTCCTCCCTTTCTCCTACTTCATTCCTACCTACCCTGTGTTCTATTCCACAACGAAAACTATCCTCCGGAGGAAAAAGACGTCGTTTGATTTCCCCCCATTGTTCCATGTTCCTGGCAAGAATAATTATAACCACACTACATGCTATCAAAGCCTCTCCCCAGGGAACCCCTTACATGGTGAGGACTAATTTTGGAGAAAAGGCCTTTCCCTGGAAAATTATACGTCATTTGATAGGATTCGTCCTGTCCTCTCACGATAAGTGGATGTTACAACCCCCTACTAATAAACTATGCCTTGGATCTTCCGAAAAAATCAGATTTCCTGAGGAAAAGTGCCTTGAAATCCTCGAACTCCAGAAAAAATTCGTGCTTAGCAACCATATAATCTATCCCAAAACACCACCAAAAATTCCTCAAAACGTTCTCTTACCAGAAGAAAGCCTTCTCTTGTCAACTCCTTTGGTGCAATTAGAACAGACTTCCTCTACTTCAGAACAAATTTTGGAAGGCATCTCTTGCCATGCTCGCCCGGAGACTACCCCTCAACAATCTGTGATATTCATGCTAGAAGCGATACTATCTGAAAAAATCCTTAGGGCTACTAACGTGCGTTGTCCCAACAAAAACAAAGATCCAAGTTCTAGACATCTCTGCTCTCTGTGTCTCTTTGCCAAAAAATTATTCTGCAAAAGAAAAGCACGTATGGTCGCCCAAATCCGGATATTCCTAAGATATACAAATAAAGACACTTTGGTCTCCGCTCTTCTAAATTTACCTTTAGGAAGAACTGTCGAAAAATTACTAGACCAAACGGTATTCTCACCCTTAGATTTAGCGTATCTGATTAATCTATGTAATATCGGAGAAGATATGCGTCTTCCTGAGAAAAAAAATCCTGTCCTCCTGGTGGATTTGTATCACTCCATGGAAAAAGTCATTCTTGGAGGGCTTGAAGATCCTCTAACAAAAATCATCTACACTATCTGGAGACAATCCCTCAGAAGCTCTTTGAGTTTCAAAGAAAAAGAAGATCTGTTAATAACAGCCCTTTGGGGAAGTGATGTAAGACTAATTGACTTACAAGTCATCATTAACTATTTTTCGGATTTAGAATTTCAATTTTTGGAAACACGCAAATCGGAAACCGTAAGAAGACGCAAGGGACACATGTCCTCACAGAGTGTTAAATTTCACAGTCTGTTGGCGATTATTACGCTACAAGAGTTGAAAAATTGCGAAGAAGCTTGCCCCTACCTGGTGACCTCGCTTCAAGACTGCATACTACCTAAGGAAACAGTTCTTCACGTATATAGCCTTGTACTAGCCTCAACTCCAAGACGGAAACTAGTTGTTACTCCTAGCAAAGCCTCCTTCGGTCAAATGCAAGAGCTAGGATTTCCAAAGGAAACTGCTAACATCCTACTTGAAGCTTTACAGGAATTTGCTACCAAAAATTATTTGTCTATTCACTCTCTTAAGTGAACTTTCTCAATTCTAAAAAACTAAAAAGCTTTCCGTCTTTGCAAAAAAAAGTTGCCATTCTCGTCCACAAGCTCGAATGCGATCCCCTAATCCTTAACTTTAAGATACAAAGGTAGAAATGAGTGCTCCAAACCCATCTGACATTCGCTCCCCCTCCCCATCAACTTCTGCTGCACACCCACTGTCTCTCGAGGAGCAAATCAGCATCAATCTTGAACTGATTCGTTGGTTGGTATCTCCGAGAGGTTTATATGACGGTAGATACAAAATTTTATGCTCACAAATTATTTCTTTGACTGCGGGGGATATCACTCCCCAAGTATTGGCGAGAGCTCTTACAGTGTCTAGAATATCCTTAAGCCTGTTGATGCAAACAAACTCTTCCCTATCTACTAATCAGTACAGAAGTATTCTATCTGCTTGCAATGACTTATCCGAAGCTTCTGGGAGCGGTCTAAATACTACAACTAGTACGAGCAGAAAAAGAAAAGCTGAAAAAGATTTGGAAGAAAGCTCTTCTACCACGTCAGAATCAGGAAGTTCCAGCTCTGACCACCAGCCAACACCGTCCAAACAACCTCGTGAATCTTCCTCTATCTCACTGTTTCTAAATACGGTATTGGCAAAAAAAGCGAACAAAGACGCTCCGATGCCATGCCCAAATAACACTAGTAATACCGCAAAACATGCATGCGACACTTGCTTCAGCATAAAACGTCTCTTTTATCCTGGCAAGTGCACCCTGATACGACAATCGGAGAGGCTTCTAAACTATACACCAGTGTCGAAGCTTAGTCAGGCTTTGTCTTTACCTATGTTCAGGAATTGCCTCAAAAATCGATTTCTAAACGCTGCTGAGATTGTTGTTCTCATCAATGAACTTGGCATTGAAGAGGCTGTACGCATACCTGGCAATCCCCATCCTACTTCTCTCTTAGGAATATATACAGCTATGGACCAAGTGATTAAGCTAGGACTCTCAAGTGCTTTAACAAAAACTATCATGGCTCTGTGGGCATCACCTATCGTTACCTCTACAGAGATAGCAGCTACAAACTATTTACTCGTTTCCAGAGGATCTACTTCTTGCCTAATTTCCAAAGAATTCTTAGAAAATACGCTCTCCAAAATAGAAATACGCATTGTTTTAGGAGACTCTGGTAAAGGAGGTCCCAAGGAACAAATATCCCCTCGCCTTGCAAAATTTTTATCTTTGTCAGTTTTTTTTACTTTGTGCAACCTTCTGGAGTCTCCACGGGGAGCTCTTTTTATCAATCACGACGATAAGTCTGGAGGAGGAATTATCCCTTGGGATACGGTACGGCATGTGTATGGTCTTGTTCTGTCTCTACATTCCGGATGGAAAGTTGCTGTTGCGCCCAATAGGATATTAGGAAATGAAGAAGAAATAGGATTTTCAAAAGAAGAATCACAGATATTGTCCTCTCTCTTCCACAGCTTTACAATCTTTTACGGCCTCTACGAAGACTCTGATCAACTACCTGCTGATACTCTTTAACCCTAAAATCGCAAAAAATATTAAAAAACAATTCTCTAATACATTAGGAAAAACAAACTTCTTCCTATTCCTTAGCAAAACAATACTATGAGCATTTCCAACCCTTCCGAATCTAAATCAAGAGCAGGTTTAGGATTACCTTCTGTCTCTATAGGAGAGAAAATCCAAGAAACGCTTAACATAATCCTAACAATTGTTCAATCCACACAGATCAAACACCCTCCTTCACCCCTATATAGCCAAATCATTTCATTGAAAAAAGAGGGATTTAGCCTGCTGCTAATCTCACAAGCAATGGTTGTATCTAAAATATCTATAGCAACAATTCTGGGAGAAAATAGATCTTTAACTTCCCAAGAACTAGATCTCGTACTAGCCAGTTGCAGAGATTTGACAGAAGCTTCTGGAAGTGGCTCTTCGTCTCAACCTACCACGCAATCAATGAAAAGAAAACAACTTGAAGAAGAAATATCTCGCTCTCCCTCTCCAAAAAGAAGGCGCCTACCTCAAGAAGGCATTCTACAGACCGAAGACGTCCCTACAGAACTAGTTGCTCCACAACACGCTGCAGAAGAGTCTTTAAGAGCTCAATCGTTAAATTGTCTTTTGGTAACCATTATGAAAAATAAAGGTCGTATAGAATCTTACCAATCTATGTGCCCTAGAAAAAATCCCATGCAGAAAGAAGATGAACACCAATGCGAACTATGCGTAATCACCAAAAATATTATTAAAGGGGGTAAACATTTGCTTGTCTTTCAATTAAAACAATTGATGAAGAAAACAAATGAAAAAATTGTCCTAAACGCTCTTTTAGCTCTCTATGAAGAAGGAAAACTTTCGGAGTTGGAGAACATCTCACGCTTTTCCCACTTAGAAATTGCTCATCTGGTTAAAGAATGCAACCTTGAAGCAGTGTTCCCTACTTCGAAAGCAAATATATCAAAAGTATTGAACTTATATCAAAAAGCAAAAGACGTTGTGGCCTTAGGAATCCGGCACCCTCTAACAGAATTAATCATTCAATTGTGGAATTCAACAATGCAACCTGTAGAGACGGACACGACAATACTAGTTATCGGCAGCAATGAAGAGATAACTCCACTTTCAGCTAATATATTCCTACCCACACTATCCTCCGTTCTACAATACAGACCACTTATCAAAGAAAATACCGGAGGGAAAAGGTATCGTCCTCTTACTCCTGGACACTCAACATTCTTAGCAAAAATGACGATAGCTACCTTACAGGCCATTAAAGACTCTTCTCAAGGAGCCCCTTATATTGTCTCTACCAATTTTGTAGAATCAGCTTTTTCTTGGGGAACTGTTTGTCATGTGATAGGTCTTTTACTATCCTCAAGTACCGAATGGATGCTGCACATCCCTACTAGTCAACTTTGTATCGGATCTAGAGAGGATATTAGATTTTCTAAGGAAGAATGTTTAATGATCTCTGAAAGTAAAAAGAAATTTGCAAAAAACAACCACATTCACCCATATACAAAGGCTTTAGTTCCCAGAAACATCCAACTGCCCAAAGAAAGCTGCCTGCTGTCAACACTAGAAATGGAGGCCCAAACAACAATCCCATCATCAACCAAATCTGTTCGCCTAGTGCCAAAAAGTAAGCCAAGTTCTGCAGACAAGAAAAGCAAAGACGAAAAGAAGACAGAACAGCTTATAACTTCTTCATTACCAACAGAAACAATAGAATCATCCTTACCAACGGAACAGATAGAAACTCGGGATTTTCTTTCGCTCCTACTGCAAACAATACTGGGAAAAAAAGAAGATGAATCGTCTCCTGTACCGTGCCCAAATAATCCTAGCAAGCAGAGTCAACATGAATGTGATTTGTGCACCAGTGTAAAGTATTTTGTTATGTCAAAGTGTGTTTTGGTGCAGCAACTAGGCAAACTACTATATCATTCTACGGAACAAAAACTTTTAGAGATTTTGTCATTGCCTAGGTTTGGGAATTGTGTCAAAAATCGCCTTTTAAGTCCCATTGAATTGATTCTTGCCATTGACAAATGCGAAATCGGTGAGGCCGTACGCCTCCCCAATGAATCTTTTCCTACTTCCAATCTAGACGTATACTTGTCCATCGACGAAGTGGTCCACTCAGGACTCTCAAATCCTTTAACAACAGCCATAACAACACTTTGGGGAAACCCCGCTATTACACCCTTTGGAGCACAATCTTTGGATTGTTTGCTAGTCTCTAGAGGCGCAATCTCTTGCGTTCTCTTTAAAGAATCTTTACAGAAAACATTCTCTAGTTTGAATATACAAGTTCTTCAAAGTGACGGAGCTCGTAGTCCCAAAGAAAAAATATCTCCTTCGTTAGTAAAATTTTTATCCAAAGCTGCTTTTATCACATTACATAATCTTCTGTACTCTCCATTAGGCATTCGTTTCACGTTGCTCAGTGATAGATCAGAAAAAATGCTCTCCTGGGAGACTGTAAAACATGCTTGTGGACTTATCTTAGCCGTACAGGCTGGATGGAGAGTGGTCCTTCCTCCCAACGTAATATCTCCGGGTTATGAAGAGATTGGATTCTCGCTCGTAGAAACTTCTCCGCTATTTTCCCTTTTCCGTAATTTTGTAGCTTATTACGGACTTAATGAAGGAGATTCCTAACTCCTTAAATTTCCGAAAATTTTTCTAAACCGTTGTGAATGCCTGCAAGGGATTAACAGATACATCCCCTGCCCTGTGCTAATTTGTCACAGCTCACCTATCCCCATATACTCTTCATAAGTCATTTAAAATTACTCAAAGCATCCGTATGTATAACAAAATAAAATAAGCCTTACTCTAAAAACTCATTCCAAAAAAATACCCTTAGTCATTATCCTTCAAAGACTTAACATTTTAACGCACAGCCTTCATCGACCTTTTCTTACAGCGATCCTCCCATAGGCTTACCATTTTTGACACTACAGACAAAAAAAAAGATGAGTATTTCTAGCCCTTCTGAAGCAGGAAGTCCTTTCCCCAGCTTTTCTCCACAACCCTCAACTTCTTCCACAGAGAATCGTATCCAAGCAAACCTCAGAGTTATCCAAGAACTTGCTGAAGCTCAACTATTACAAATATCGGAAGAAGGAGCTGGACTATATTCTCAAATCTTCTCCATTAGTGGAAAAGGATATGATGATGAACTAATAGCAAAAGCTTGTTCTGTCTCACAGATTTCTCTCAGGGCTTTATTAACAGAAAATCAATGCCTCACAGAAGAACAGTTCAAGCTGATTGTATCTGCCTGCCAAGATATTGCTGAATCTTCTGGAAGTAGTACGATGCTTTCTTCAAAACAGAAAAAAAAGAAAAAAGAGTCTCAAATAACCGCTCAGTTATTGTCCACTCCTGAACACCTTCCTGGACGCACTGTAGATACTCCAGAAACACAAGAAGTAGAAAATTCCTTACTTCTAGAACTTCTTACAAAATCTAGCTCCTCCGAGAAAACTCTTTCAACACTGAAGCGCTCCATCCCGTCTCAACAATCCACTTCCCTAGAGCAACAATTCGAAGTAGAAGGTCCAAAGAAAAGACAAAAAATTTCTATACACACCCTCTACAAAGATGTACTACCCCCCTCAGAAAACACCTCTCCCGAGAACGATATAAAAATAATAACATTTTTATTGGACACCATTCAGGAAAAAATGACTGCTTCTCATCCCTTTCACATACACTGCCCTAATAAATCCCTCAGTGAACTCGGGAGGCATACCTGTCCTTTTTGTTCATGGATAAGAGCTTTCTTCGGACATAGAAGGAGTGCGTTTGTGAAGCAGATGGAGATATTCTTAGAGTGTGCATCTAAGGAAGCGCTTGCTAGAGCCCTAGTAAAACTCAATTTTAAGAATAAGGGGGTCTTTGAAAATAAGCGCTTGTCTAGTGTCCAAGCGGCTTACCTCATTGCAGAATGCGGAATAGGCCGTCAAATTTGCCTTCCAGATATTCCTAATCCATCCTCGCAAGTAGGATTGTACCAAGCTCTAGAAACTATGGTTTCTGAAGGAATACATCAACCTCTTTCGCAAATCATAAAACAGTTGTGGGAAACTACTACCGGGAGACTTCTCCCCAACCGAGAAGAAAATGCAACTATCCCAATTCTTCGCGGAGAGGAACTTTGTGAATCAAGCCCTATAACATTACAGACCCTCTTCTTAGGAGTAAGATATCGTCCCGCCCACCAAAGAAGAGAAGGGCAACGATATATTTCTGATTCCCACGTCAAATTCTTAGCAAAACTTACTTTTCTAACCCTGAAAGCCTTACTAGAATCACCCCTAGGAACTCCTTACACCGTACTTTCAGGCCCTCACAGAGCTATCCCATGGCACGTAGTGCAACACGTGCACAGCCTTATCCTAGTCGCCGTTCCAAAAAGAAGGGTAGCCGTTTTGTCAAGTAGAGCATCACTAGGAGCTTCGGAAGAAATTGGGCTCCCTTTCAACGAGGCCCTGGAATTCTTTACAGCCATAAGGCAATTCGCTGATGCAAACAACCTCTTAAGAAGAAGATACTTAGAAGAATAAGCTTCTACGAAACCCTATTTCTTTAAACCCAAAATAGTTCTTTCAAAATCTTGAAGATCAGCTACGTTTTCTTCTCCAAGATAACCACAATCGTTTAAGAAAGCTAAGCCCTCCTCTATTTTGGTGGACAGTTCGGATTTCTTACTACAAAACGATCTTAAATCCCAAAGAGGCTTGGGATTGGAAAGAAAATCTTGATCACTACATCTAATTTTGAGTTGCAACCTTCTTTCTCTAAATTTTCTGCTGCCAGAACCTTTTTCTGTAAAATCCAACAAGTCATTAGCATTACCAAAAGATTCTCCATGTAATAAAGTATATCTAAAATAATCGGAGGCCTTCCTACACAATGAATCCCAGTCCCATTGTACTCCTTTAGGGCAAACCGAAACACCTTTAGACCTATCTTCTTGAAAAACAGATAAAACCGCTGGAAGCCAGCCAGAAAACTTTTCTAATAAGAGCAACGTTGAGCAAGCTTTTGTTTGTCCCCAAAAATCCTTTATTACGGAGAAAAACTCAGTTCTATAAACACTAGACTTTTTAAAGATAGACGCATCAGCTTTGGATAAATATGAAAAACTATGTCGAAGCCATGAAAAATATGCAGCCTCTGCGGCTACTATTTGAGGATACTTTTCTATACATTTCGCGTACACAGCAGATGGATTCTTAACTCCTTTTCGAGATTCCTCTTCGTATATTCTTGAGATCTCTTTTAACTCTTCCAGAGAAAGAAAACCTAATAAAATAAACGATAATTCTCTTTTGCTTCTGCCAGATACTGCAATATCTCCTTTCTCTTCATGCAAAGCCTCTAACTTTCTTTGAGCAAAACAAATGTCGAAACTTTGCTCTATCACATCAGAAACTAGTTCAGGAGAAATATACCTTTCTTGTAAAACAATGTCTGTGATGCCCCTTTTGGATTCTTTTTTAAGGTAAGGAGAAGTCAAAAAGGATTCTCGAATCAATTCCCTCCTAGCATTTTCCGCCTCCTTGGCAACCCTTTCAGCCTGGCGCTTCTCCTCCGCAGTCTTTTCTGCTATCTCCCACTTTTTCGTTTCTAACCTTTTTAATTCAGAAAGCTCTAACTCTCTAGCGTCAGTTAAACGGCGCAAAAATCGCAATCTGAAACCCGCTGCGCAAGAAAAGCTTAATAGAGAGACCAGAAAGAATGCAGAGGCTGCAACAGCTATGACGAACGCCTCCGGAAGCAATAACTCTAATATAAGAACATTAATTCCAAAGAAAAATACACAAGATAGAACCAACCTGAGACTTGTTGCGACGCAAACAAGAAATATGTTCCTAACTTTGGTAAGAATTTCAACTTTTTTCTCTAAGTAATCCCCTGTGTCTCTAACCTTTCGGAGCTGCCCCTCTATCTCAGATAAAGGAGACAAGAATTCCTGACGATCGCTAACAAAGCTCAACTCTACCTCCCCATCAAATTCTATCTCTACTTAATCCTAAAACCTCATATTCTAATTCTACAAGGTCTTCTAAACTGCCCCCAAGACACTCTATATTCTCCAGCTCTCTGAGCCCTTCCTCAATCTTTTGCTTTAGAGAGGGATATTGCTCGCACAGTGCCTCTATATTCCAGACATTGCTAGGAGTTTTAATAAAACCTCTCTCCTCAACTGGACCACTAGATCGCTGTATCGAAGAAGAAAATTTGTCTTCATCAACAAGAAATTCTTGAAATTTCCTCAGGTTACCAGAACAATTCCCGTCAAAGCATGTCTTCCTCCCATATTTCATGGCTTTTTCGCAAAAGCTTTTCCAAGTCATTTTTATATTGAAAGCTACATCTAAACTACTCTCTTTATAAAATAAGGCTAAGGAAGCTAACCCTACACCAGAAAAAGAAAGGTCTATTCCTCTTAAGTGCTGAACATTTACATCTCTGCCAGACGAAAAATGTTTTCTACTTAGCCCCCGAAGCGCCTCACAAAAGAATGACAAGTAATCATCACGAGAACAGGATAATACATGCGGAAACACCTTTTTTAACCAATTTAAAAACATAGCCTCAAAAGCAATAACCTTGGGAAAAGTCAGAACTAACTTTGCATATTCAGTAACATTGAATCCACTCAAGTTTCCGCTTTCTAATTTTTTAATTTCGTCTGCGATGGATCCCATTTCTTCGGAAGAAAACACGCCAGAGAACAAGAGAGGAAATTCTCTAAGAAATCTTTCACGCAAGAAAACATTCGATGCAAAATCCTTAGAAGAAGAATCGTAAAAATAATCTAATTCTGGCCAAAAATCATATCCGCATACGTCTTTCCCCAACTTCGAAAGAGCGAAACAAGGGAAAGACATTGCTAATTTCTCTTCATTGGAAAATTGATCTAACAAATCCTTGATGTGTTGCTTTACGAACCCCCCTTCTTGAATAACCACCTCACTTATCTTTGCTTTTTCGGCTATGGTCTTTTTTTCTTCTATTGCCACGAGAAGCTGTAATTGACGCTTTTCTGAAGAAAATTTTTCTTGTCTCCTGCAAAACAGACTCCTCAACTTTTGACAGAAACTCAAAGAAGGAGTAGCTGCCTTATCCTTTTGCAATTCAATAGATAAAGGCTTTCTATGAAAACATGGCCCTAACGCACAAATATATACGCTACCAAAAAACAACAAAATCAATGTAGAGGCTAGCGCGCTTGCTAAAATCAAGCTCCCATGAACTCCTAAAGAAACTCCAAGAGCTAAGTTGCCTAAACATCTGAAGAAAAAACCTGACAATAACATGGCACTGATACTCAATAACCAGCTGAAGAAAAGGACTTTTATTGTCTGAGAAACAGACAGAGCTCTCATCATATTCTTAGATTTTGAAAAGCTTTCACAATGTGAGTCGCTTGCTTGAATACGATGAACACAGCTCTTTGTTCCTTTATTAAGAAAAACCAAAGGAAACCTCTCCTAAAACAAAAGAAAACAAAAAATCCTAACAAAAAAAAAAAAAAAAAAAAAATGGAAACCTTAAAAGGTTCAAAGAAAAAATTATTAAAAGAAAACAGAAAAAGATAAAATGATAAGAAACCACCGTGTAAAAATGTCTTTCAGACAAAGAAATTTCAAAAGAACCTAAGATCTTGTCTATTTCAGTCCCAGGATTGTCATTTCGAGATCCTGAATATCCTTAACTGACATCTCACCCAGATATCCGCAATTTTCTAGAGCAGACAGTCCTTCATCAATCTTATCAACAAGCATTGGATCACTTTCGCATAGAGAAAATAAATCCCACATGGGGATAGGAGTTTCGAAAAAGCCTTGATCAGCTTTTTCATAGAAGAAAGAAAATTTCTTTTTCTTGGAAAGACTACTTTCAACTCCATAGTCCACATACTCTAAAAAACATTCCCAATTCCCCAACCCGCCTTCATGAAATACAGCATCCCTACAAAATTCCGACACTTTCCTACAAAAAAAGTCCCAACTCCAATTCTCTTTTTCACGAAGCTTACGAATATTTGATCTTCGAATATCCCCCAATTCAAAATTAGAAAAACAGACAGGCCCCCATCCCGAAAGACATTGCAGTATAGGAAAACATCTTCTGCTGTCCTCAGGACAATTCTTAACAAAAAAATTTAAGTGAAAAAAGAAACTAACCTTATATCTTGTAGCGTCCCAGAAAGATGCTGATTTCGCTCGACTCAGATAAGGAAAAGCCTGCTTAATCCAGGCAAAATAAGCTCCTTCTGCCGCTACAAGGTTGGGATATCTTTTGATACATTCTGCATACAGCTTGTCCTCGCTGTAAAACCGGTGATCTTCAGCTTGTTCCCAAAGATTGTTTATACCTTCTAATTCTTCCCAAGACAAAAAACCAAGAAGAATAAAAGCTAACTCCCTTTGACAGCGGCGAGCTATAGCACTATCTACCCTGTTCTTTCCTAGAAATTCCTCTTGAACGGAACTTAACCAAGATATCCGCTCTCCAGAAGCTCCTTCTATACAAGACAAAGGAGATTGATAATACAAACGCTCAGAATCCCTTAGAATCTCCCAAACATCTTCTTTTATGTAAGAGCATCCTGTTGGAACAACGCCTGCTTCAATGGTATCTCCAGGCTCCCTAGCAATAGGTAAGCACAACTCTTCCTGCTTTTCTCGATAGAGAATCTCTTTAGAAACCCTCAAGCGATTTTCAATCTGAAATTCGACGAAAATAAGTCCCAATATAGCCAAGAAGAGTAAGGAAGAAAACACTCCCACTAAAAGAACTGTTGGAGCATTTATAACCACCCCAGTCACTAGAGCATTAATAATACCTCCAATACCAAGAACTAGTACCGAGCCACTGATGAATAAACAAGACGTACAAAGACGTTTGATTAAAGATAGCGCCTTTTGTTCGTCATCTAAGACACCTTTAGAGCCTTTTTCTAAAAGACCTACCCCAGACTGAGTAGAGGGATTTGCTCTAGCACTATTCATACATCACAATACGAAAAACCAAAGAAAAATCTTAACAAAAACAAGAAAAAAGAAGAATCTACTAACTACTAGACCAAAGCAAGTTACAGAAAACAAATTTCAAAACATCAACAACGTTTTCTCTCACTAAGGCATTTTTAGACCTAGAATGACCCTTTCAAAATCCTGCACTTCTTTAATAGATTGTTCCCCAAAATACCCATAACTATCTCCAACAGCCGATAGTCCTTCCTCGATCTTCAAGAGTAATTCAGAATCTTTTCTACACAAGGAAGACATATCCCATATAGCTTTAGGATGTAGAAAGAAGTTATCAACAGTCTTCTCGTAATTGAAAGAAAAAGTCTTTTTATTAAAAAATTCTGCAGCCTCTCCCTTATCAGAAAACTCCATGAAACTCAGCCAATCTCCAAAAATATTCTCATGAAAAATGGAACACCTACAAAATTCAGAGACTTTTTTACAAAAAAATCTCCAATCCCACTCGTGTAACTTCTTTTCCCCTAAAATAGAAACCTGTTCAGACAATATTTTTGCCATATCAAAATTAGATAAACAGGCCGGGATCCATCCAGTAAAAGCTTCGAAAAGAAAACCTGCCTTTTCTTCACCGCTAGGCCAGTTATTTACGAAGCTAGACAGACGGAGAAATAATGAAGATTTATATCTCCATGCCTCCCTAAAAATCGCAGATTGGGCGTTTCCCAAGTATGGAAAACTATTTCTCAGCCAAGAAAAATACAATGCTTCTGCAGTTATTATTTTGGGATAAAGCTTTATGCATTCCGCATATAAAACCTCCTCTAGTTTACCATCCTCCTTTATCGAATCATAAAACCTTACTATCTCCACCAACTCTTCTCTGGAAAAAACTCCTAAAAATATGAAACCAAGCTCTCTACGACTTCGTAGAGCAACTATACTTTCTATTCTACAATCTCTTGAAGCTTCTTTTTGAACTCTGGTAACCCAGTGCGACGAATCTCCAGCTAAAAAATTCATACATAGCAAAGGCTTCGAACATATCTCCCTCTCAAATTGACTTAGCATTTTCCGCACCTCACTCTTCAAATGAGAGCAGGCTCTCCCCACAATCTCCTCATCTAATGCCATGAACTGAGAAGACCAATCCGTCATCACTGAAAGTTGAGATCCTCCCCTCATTTTCTGTTTGATTCCTTCAAACGATTGGCCTACTTTCCCTTCTAGCAAGCATTGACCCAAGCCAGCATCCAAATATTTACTAAGAGAAAGCACTCCAAAAAAAGAAAAAAATAGCAGTACAGCCGAGATTCCCAGGAGAACAAGGTGGCCACCTAAAGCAAAAGAATTACAAAAAGCATTCACGACACCCAACACAGATATTGCAAACACAAGACCACTAAAAAATAACCCCCCAAGAAAAAGGATCCTTGCTAACTCCCAGTTTACTATCCTATAAGCCAATCTACGCCTTGATGCCTCTAAACAACAATCTCCAGAAGAAGCATTACTGAGAGATAACGAATTACTTCTCATGACTACAAACCAAAATTTTCCTCATCTAAACGCACCTCAAACCTGTATGTACATTCCTTTAAATACCCTATAGCTCACTTATACATCATCGTCACTTAGACTCGTCCAAACCCAAAACTACCTTTTCAAAGCTTCGAACTTCTTCCGGAGATTCGTTTCCTAAGTAACCTGATTGATACAAGTAAGAAAGCCCTTCTTCTATCTTCGCTAACAGCTCTGGATCTTTGTTACACATAGATTGCATGTCCCATAAACTTTCCGGAGAAATGAAGAAATTAGTGTCACTCTTTTCGTAACTAAATAACGGCTCTTGCTTTTGCAAGAAATATTCCTCCTTACCTTGAGACAAATATGATACGAAACCAAACATGCTACCAAATATTGGGTCATATCGTACGGCTTGATCACAAAACTCTGAAACTTTACGACAGAAAAAATCCCAATTATCACAATTATTCTCTTCCATATATGCTTTGAGAGCTCTCAAATTAATCTCATCCAGGCAGAAAACAGAAAGGGAGGCCGGAACAGCTCCTGAAAATTTTTCAAGAATAGAAGCCACTACCCTGACTGTATTAACTTTAAAAGGAGAAGCAGCAATCTTCAGCCACCTAAAGAAGAAGTTTTTATATTCCCCTTTGTTCTTGAAAATAGCTTCCTTAGCATCACCTAGATAAGAAAAACTACTTCTTAACCAACAGATCCAAGTTGCCTCCACAGCAACCAGCCTTGGCCATCGCTTGATACACTTGGCATATAGGAGATCTGAACTGCTTGCTTCAGAGGGATCTATGTAACCACGTTCTTCTTGACAAAACTCACTGATTTCCGAAATTTCGTCCATAGAAAAATATCCCATAAGAATGAATGAAAGCTCCCTACCACAACGCTGGTTATCCGATAGTTGGCCGACGATTTCTTCATGTATAACACTAGGCCATGCAATTTTCTTAGAAGATATCTCTTGAATAACGGAGAGAGGACTAGACAACCTGCTCTTCTCCTCATTAGAAAGTGTTTCCCAAACACTCTCCTTTACATAAAGACAACCTACCCTTTCCAGACTTGGAATCTTTCTCACTCCTATATCTTTAGGAACCGTTACAGGTCTCACTTCTAAGGGTTTTTCTTTCTTTTTCTCAACCTCCAATTCTGGTTCTTTTTCAACTACTTCCTTCTTTGAAGGAAAAGTACGAGTGAATACATTTCTTGCCATAACAAAAGCCGCAGTAAACACCAAAGACAACGCTAGAGAGCAGCCCAGTAGCAGACTGATATTACCTAGAACAACTGACCCAGACAAAATATTAGTTAAGAAAAAAAATAAGAATACCAGGCTACCTAACACTGCCCCAAAAACCAGAGCAACTCGGGATACTCGCGAGGATTCAATCTGAAGTAACGCTTCGTTTCCAAAAGAATTTTCCGCGAAAACTTCCTGTGCCCCTCCTCGGGAACCAAACGATGATCTACAATTTTCCATATCCCCTCCTAAGACACAAAACCGCCTTAAAATTGAAAAACAGTAGGGGAGGTTACACATAAATCTGTAATATAAGCAAGGGCCACAAATATCAATTTTAGAATCGGACCAATCAAGGAGATTTTAATCCTAACACGATGCTTTCCACTTCTTGAAGTTCTTCCACCGACTGCGAACCTAGATATCCGCACTGGGATAAATGTGATAGACCTTCCTCGATTTTGATAGCTAATTCAGGATCCTTTTCACAAAGAGAACTCATGTCCCACAGACTTCTTGGGAAAGCAAAGAAATCTTTATCTGATTTTTCAAAATCAAATAAAAAAGGCCTTTCTTGAAGAAAAGAACTTTGATCTCCTTTTTCTAGAAATTCGACAAAACATGACATCTTTCCTAAGGCATTTTTATAATGAACAGATTTATTACAAAAATCTGAAACTTTGCGACAAAAATATTCCCAGTTATTGTACTCCTTTTTCCCCTCCAAGTAAGATTTCAACCTTGATAGCGCCTCAACTTCCAACTTCATGCTAGCCAAACAAGCTGGCGCCCACCCAGACAATCTACTAAGAGCTGTGGCCACTCTAGATGTCTTCTCTCCATCACCCCCAAAAGTAGAAAAACAAGACGAAATACGAATCAACAAGGTAGATCTGTACCATCCATTAGTCATAACTATAGAAGATCCAGCGTGACGCAAGTAAGAAAAACTACTCTTAAGCCAAGAGAGATAAGCAGCTTCTGCTGCAACAATTTTTGGTGACCGCTTTATGCATTGAGCATACAAGGAATTATAGAACACATCGCCGACACTCCCTTTCTTGCACTCTTCCTTACAATAGCTACCTAATGCCACCAATTCCTCTAAGGACAGAAAACCTAGAAGAATAAATATCAATTCTCGCTCACAACGAAAATTGGGCGCTACCTTACCTTTGGTGACCTCCACATCAAAATCCGAAAGCCAATAAGGAGATTCAGAAACAATTTCTTCCATTAGAGTAATTGGACTGGTCAATTTTTTCTTTTCTTCATTAGATAGAGTCTCCCAAAAATCACTTTTAACATACATACTCTTGAGCAATCCCTCCGAAACTCAAGCAATTCAGGGGCATTCCCTCTTCAATAGGATTTTCTATTAAATCTTGTTCCTCAATCTCATGGTTCACGGCCATCTTTTCTGCTTTTATACAATTAGCTAACAATTTAGAGGACCGATTAGACACAAGTAGATATGCGAACACGCTAGAAATAAAAAAAGCGGCTGACAAGAGAATCCCCAACAAAGAACCCGCAACGACACTAGAAAGAATGGATGCTGCGCCAAATATCATGCAAAAAAGAAACAAAGCAGTAACCAGTTCTAGTCTAAACAAGACTAGACTAGATTTCCTTCTAGTCTCCTCTATCTCCAGCACCCTCCGAGAAGGTTTTTCTAAAAAAACGCCTCCATCGACCATAAAAAATTGTCCCCGGACATACAAACGGAAACAAAAAATTTTAACCCCCCCAAAAAAAACTACTGTTTTAATAAAAACAAAAAATGAAATATCTTTGTTTCTTATCCAGAGATGAAGACGTAAACCACAGAAGTTAAAGACCCTAACAAGAAATAGACGTCATATCATTCCATATTTATTCGAAGAAGTCCCTGTCCTTTAAGTAAAAAGATACAGCGATAAGCCTACTTCCTTTTTTCATCTCACTTATCTTCCAGAAAGGTTTTCATTACCTCTAACAAATTTATAAGCTCTAAACATCACTTCTTTAAAGAGACATCTAACAAATTTTCTAGTGCTTTTTACTCTTAAAAACAGTCCTAATTTTGAAAAAAATTATCCTCTATTGAAGTTGTCCTTGTAAGCCTAAAACTAAGCGTTCAAAATTTTGAATATCTTCCAATGATTGTTCTCCGAGATATCCACAATTACTTAAGGCTGTCAGACCTTCCTCGATTTTATTAAGTAACTCTTTATCCTCATTGCATAAGGATTTCATGTCCCATAACGGCATAGGAGAACAAAAAAAATCATAAGCAGACTCTTTATATACAAAGGGAATCTTATTAACAGAAAAAAGACCTAGTGAGTCTTCTTGGACAAACGATTTGAACCGCGTCAAATTACCAAAACTGTTTTCTAAAAAAACAGTTTTATTGCAAAAGTCCGATGCTTTCTTACAAAAAGTTGGCCAATCAATATTTTCTACTATGTCGTCGGGAAGAGAATCTAAAGTTTTAAAATCTAGAACAAAATTAGACAAACATACCGGCCCCCACCCTGAAAACCTCTCGAGTATGGGTATTACTTTTTCTAATGCGTTATCTGGGCATGACTTAACAAAAGTCTCCAGTCGAACGAGTATAGAACTCCTATATCCGCACAAGTTGCGAAAAATAGAAGAATAGGCCTTTGCTGTGTATGAGAAACTATTTTTCATCCAAGCAAAAAATGCTGCCTCAGCAGCTACTACATTTGGGCACCTCTTTATACACCTAGCATATAAAGAGTTCTCAAAACTTAAACTTACTTGACCTGTTTCCTTTCTCTCCTTATCTGTTTCCGTTTTGCAAAACAAGGCCATATCTGCTATCTCGTTCCACGAAAGAAATCCCAATAGAACAAACATCCAATCTCTCTTACACCTCTGGACCACTGCGAAATCCGCATCCAAGCAATTAGATTCTACGTGTACGGAAGATGGCCAATAACATTTCTTACTGGCTAAGCATTTAAGAACTAGCCAAGGATTCTTGCTTTCTTCCCTTTCTAAATCAGTCAAACAACCCAACATGCTAGGTTTTACATGAGGATGATGACTAATTTCTTCCAAAGATACTTCTCTAATCTGAGAAGTCCATAATACCCTTTTAAGAGCTCGTTTTCCTTCTTCCTCCTTAGAGTACGGTATGCTACTCCTAATATCCTTTCCTTCGTTATCGATCTTTCGCAATCTACGCCTGCAGGAAACTGCAAACACCGCTAAAGAAATTGAAAAAATACAAGCCAGGATAAGATGAAATGTAACAACAGATACAGCTCCGGAGAAAAGTAAAGTAGAAGCCACTATCCCCGCTCCTAAAAATACCAGCAACCCAAGGAAAGCTCTGCAACACAAACGAGACACCTTTGACGTACACATTAATCTTTCGAAAAGTCCGTTACGACTTTCCCTTAAAACTATTCCTTCACATTTTACATCAGAAATCTCGGATACATTTTTTGCAAACAACAATACCCCCTAGCTTAAAGACATTCCCATCAACCAATTTTTTAAGAACTTAGCCCCTAAATCGTTTCCCTAGTCCCCCTTTTGAAAACCTCTAAAATTTTTCAGACTTTCTTATTCCATTCCTAAAAGGAAAGCCTATACAATTCTAACCTATTAGAGATAAAAGCAATCTGTACCTCCAAAAAGATTTCTTACTAGTCATCTTTGAAAAATCATCCACTTTCTGTCCTATCCCAGAAAAATAACACTTTCCAAAAACCTTTCTAACAAGAAAGTCTAAAAATCTAACAAAAAAAAAAAAAAAAAAAAACAATGAAGATTCTATTAGAGAATTTTTATTAAATAATTTTCACATTGTTTAATAAAAACACAGAAGACGGTGCTAATGAACAGAAACAGGCAAGCGTAGCAGCACTTGCCCGTTTAGCTATGAGATTTATGATCTATATAGACCCAAAACAACCCTCTCGAAATGTTTGATTTCCTCCACAGACTGCTCTCCCAGATATCCACAAGTATCCAATAGAGCCAAACCTTCCTCTATCCTATCCCTAAGCTCTGCATCCTGCTCACAGGCCACTCCCATATCCCACAATGCACCTGGAGAAATGAAGAAGTTTTTCTGCGTTTTCTCATAAACGAAGGGATCTGGCTGCTCCTGCAGAAATCCAGCAGCAGACCCTTTTTCCATAAATTCTGTAAAACATCTAAGATCACCGAAAGCTCTCTTATGTCGAATGGAAAGAGCACAGTATTCCGCAGCTTTCTCACTAAATAGCTCCCATCCCCACTGTTTTTCTTGGTAAGAATTTATTACCATTAAAGTCTCCGGAGATAGCGAAAAGCTGGACAAACTGAGGGCCCCAAATCCTGAAAGTTTGTCAAAAAAATCAACAACTCTTTGCGCAAACTCACCTCTGTGATTGTTCACAAAGAAAATTGCCCGTTCAAAGAATGAAGACCTATGACACCATATGTCAGAAAACGACGCCGACTTAGCATTACCTAAATAAGGAAAAGCCTTCTTCGTCCATGCAAAAAACGCAGCTTCAGCTGCTACTAAACCGGGATATTTCTTTATGCACTTAACGTATAGGGCGTCATAAAAGCCTCTATCAATGCTTCCCCCCTGTTTTCTCCAACTATCCTTTTCTTTTTCGCAAAACACCGCTAAATCCTGCAGTTCTCTCCAAGTTAAAAAACCTAGTAGAGCAAAACTGAGCTCCTTTCTACAACGGATGTATATCCCATCCTCCAAACGTTCATAAGCACTCTCTGGGTGCACACCAGTATCATATTCCCAATGCTTTGGAGCAACAGCTTCTATGATGCCTTTTGCTACAGACAAGGGATCTTGAAAAACAGGTCTTTCGTAATTATCCAAGGTTTGCAAAGCACTCGCTTTTATGTATGGACACCATGATTTATGTTGCTCGGCAACACCACCCTCTAAAGTTGTCTTGATTTTTTCTCTCAGAAAAAAGATCCCCTTAGCTGAAAGTGCTACCAACAACCCAGAAATACTCGCTGTTAGTAGAAGAGAGAGATTAAGCGGAACCCCAAAAAGAGCATTCACTACACCAAAAACCAATGCAGGAATGAGAATAAGAGCACTAAGCACCACAAGGGAAACGCACAAAGCATGAGCTGACTCCATCCAAAACATTTTATGTCCCACGGACTTAGCTTTTTCTCCCCAAGGACATATAGTTTCCCTATTACCAATACTAGAAACTGTTTCAGACATCATTAAACCCTGCTTTCACTTTACAATTAATAACTCACAGCACATTACCACAAAAAGCCAGACAAGAAGTAAAGCCGCCTATGCAGAAAATCTCTAAATTTCTACAAAAACCGACTCTCTTGGTCCTACCTAACTTTCCGCAAAGCAAAAAACGGCCACTCCCCAACTGCTTAAAACAACAGCGCGAAGCACACGTCCCTTTCTACTGAAAAGCAACAAAGTTAAACGAAAAGTAAAAAAAAAAAAATGGAAACTGTAACGCTTCCACAAAAATCGACTACAAGAATTTATCGTCTATCAAATGATCAACAACCTAAGTCTATGAAGACGAAACACTTCTAATAACCAAGATGCTAGGAATAAGCTTTTTTTGAAGTTTTACTTAGATCTTTCTGTTCCTAAAACAACCCTTTCAAAATGTTTAATCTCCTCCGTAGACTGGCTACCTAAATAACCACAATTGTCTAGATAAGACAAACCCTCTTCAATTTTTGTCATAAGCTCTGGATCATTAGCACAAAGAGAGCCCATATCCCAAAGAGAGCCAGGAGATTTGAAAAAGTTTTTGCTCTCTTTTTTGTAACAAAAAGAATCTGCCCGCTCCTTGAAGAAGCTACTATCTCCTCCTTTTTCCAAGAACTCCATGAAATACTTCAAGTCCCCATATACATGTCGATAAAAAATAGTTTTCGAACAATATTCAGAAGTTTTCCTACAAAATAAACTCCAGTCATCCAAAAAATCGTTCTTGCATGAGGAAATACTCTCTAGGTCTTCTGGCTTAAGTAAAAAATTGGATAAACATACAGCTCCCAGTCCTGAAAGGCTTTCGAAAAATAGTAAAGATTTTTCATTTTTACCGCTTGGAAGATACTTAATAAAAGAACTTATTCGAGCAAATAAGGCTGACCGGTATCTCCAAGCATCTAAAAATATCCCATAAGACGCGTTAGACTGATAAGGAAAAGCATCTTGCATCCATGATAAATAGGCTGCTTCTGCAGCTACTATCTTGGGATATTTTTTGATGCACTTGGCATACAAAGCGTTATAAAATCTTGAGTCTCCTCCCTTGTTTAAAGACATTTCTACCTTACAAAACGCTTCTAACTCCTTAAGCTCTTTCAGAGAAAAAAACCCCAGCAAAACAAAAGGATACTCCCTTTTAGCACGCAAAAACTCCCCATCCTTCAGTCCGTAACTACTTTCTGGATGAACTCCTATGCCGTAATTCCAATAATTGGGCATCGTTGACTCTATAATGTGCTGAATCGCTTGACGCGGACACTGAAATTTTAAAGCCTCATCAGGGGATGTCAACTGCGATAAAACATCTTCTTTGACGTATAGACGCCAAGACCTCTGTAGTTCGACCCCTTTTTCTGTCAAACCTTTTACGTGCCTCGCCAGAGAGTTCGAGAGTTTAAATAAAATAGATATTAATGATCCGAAAACACCTACCGTAAGCAAGAATGAAATCTCAAGAGTGATACCTGAAAGTGTGTTAACAACTCCAAAAATCAACATAGAGCCAGCCAATAAGGAGCTTATAAGTAAGAAAAAGACACAAACTGCTTTAATTATTTCTAGCAGTGCGATCTTGTATCCTATCGCTTTTGATGCCTCCCGCAATGAAATTTCTGAATTATTGCGAATGTTAAAAACTATACCTTCATTCCCCATAATCTGGCCTGACAAATTGCTCGCAAGTCCTTTAAAATACGCTTAAGAACAGTCCCTCACCATCTAGGAACATCTATTCAAAAAAAAAAAAAACAAAACTGAAGAAAATTCTAACAAAAAAAAAAAAAAAAAAAAAAAAAAAAAATAGAAACTATAACATTTCTATTAAACAAATACGACAATCAATTGAAAAACATATCACCGAATACCAGAGACTCGATCAACTGAAATTCCTCTATCTCCTGGAAAAACAAAAAGCTAAAAAACAGCTACTTTTCCCTAATACCATTTTTCAATGCGCCACTCGCCGTAGGTGAAAAACCATTCTCTGGCAACTGAGAACTTTCATGACTGAAGATGTTCAGAAAAAAAGCGAAGAAAACCCACATATCAACATAGACTTTCCTCGATGATTGAGAAATCTCCTCTAAAAATTTACCCTAAACCCTAAAAATCAAAATCCTCATACTTCAATTCATCTCCTACTTTCGAACTACTACCTGCAGCCTCTTCTTCCCTTTCTTCCACGGAGACAGTCCCCCCGGCAGATGAAGCCTCTCCTTCATAATCTCTATCCCATCTTGCATTTTTCGAACCAAGATGAGGTATGCTGCTACCAGAATAAAAACCAATGAAGTCTCCTTTCAAAAGCTTTATAGTGTCAGAGAACAACCTCTTCATAGAACTTATTCCTTCCTCTAAGCGTCCCACCAACGAGTCTTCTAGATCATCTTCATCTTCACTACCTCGCTCGGACAATCTAAACGTAAAAACTTTCGAACCGCTTGCACCTTCCTCAACAGAACCCCCAGGAGAATTCGCTTCAAAAGCCAACTCTTTCTTAACTTTATCTTCTTCAAAAAGTTCTTCAATTGGAGATTCCTTCACAATACCCGACTCAAAAGTTGCCGACTCCCCTTTAAGTTTGTCAACCTCTGCGACCCCTTCTTCAGAAACTGGCCGTTTAGGGCCAAAAGGACCATCCACTTCTTCTTGACCCCGAGTTTCTAAATCTTTCCCAGCTTCCGATTCTTCCTCCGATTCAGAGATAACCTCACTCGACACAGATACCCTTCTAGCTTGTTCCATCTCGACCTTAATCTGTAATCTAGCTCTGCTTTCCTCTAAGAGAGCTCTCCCTTTCCTATTGATAAGAGCCAACCCCACCCCTGATAACAGACATCCTATTAGCAGAACGCTAGAAACTGCCAATAAAGGTAATATTAAGATAGATGAACTTGAGACCACACTTAACAAACCTAAACAAAATGCAGTAAGCAAAAGAGATGCGCCTAAACAAACGATAACCCCAGAAAACAACTCCTTCATTCGAGTTGCAATTTCAATTTTTTCGTCTAAAACTTCTTGGATATTCGCTCCTGTTCTAAACAGACCGGCCAGGTCTGTTAGACATTTGCTAACAGTCATGAAACTAACCCCACCATTGAATAAAAAAGCAGGCAATTTTAACAAAAAATTTTTTTAATCAAAAGTACAAGTAGATCTTACTTCAGAAAACTTTCCTAACTGTACACACGTGATTCTGTGTCCTTCTGAAACATATAATCTCTAGTCTACCCAAAGAAGACCTTCATACTATAGTTAACCTTTATAAGGTAATTAGAAGTTAGCAATACATCAGAGCTCGAAAGAATTTCTAAAAACAACTATTCTGAAGAACCAGAAGAATTCTTCGTTCTATGAGTGAACCTATGCTCTTGGTTACATTGAAAGTTTTAATCTCCCTAAAAATTTTCAACAAAAAAAAGAGAATCCACGCTACAAAGGTGGATCCTTTTCAAAAATTTAGCTAAGTTCTTAATAAAAGAAACTCTAAGAAGCTAATTCTTCCTCGCCTAAATCGTTTTCAGAATTCGTTCCGGTCCCTTCTACTTTAGGTGATCTCTCCAATTTCATTCCTCCAGATTCAATCTCCAATTCGATGTCTTCTGTCAAAGGCACTCCACCAAGAGGATTTACACCTTCAAAACCTCCCGTCAAAACTTTCGTTGTTTCCAAGGCTAAACCTTTTAGAGCTTCTGCAGCTTCTTTTACCGCTCTAGAAACCTCCTCTTTAATCCCTTCTGCCAACACTGGTTCAGACTTCGCACTCTCAAAACTTTCTTCCTCGACTTCACTACAACGCTCTTCCTCCTCAGACAACTTCAACGCAAGAGCCTTTAAGTCTTCCGCAACCTCTTTAATAGGACTCGCGGGAGGTTCTTCCTCAGAACCTGCTCCCTTCTCAACTTCACTCTCTTCCCGAGTCTGTGTAGATGTAGTTCCTAGTTCTGTTTCAGTTGAAGATTTTTCTTCAGCGCCTGCTCCTCCTTTCACCTCCTCGCCTTCAAAACCTTCTTCAGATGCACCAGCAACAGGAGATCCTTCTATAGGATCTGATTCTTCCTCTGTTGATGCTCCTCCTTCCGGTTCTTCGACTTTAACAACCTTCACAGCTTTTTCTTCTGCAGAAACTGGCCATTTAGGGCCAAAGGGACCATCCACTTCTTCTTGACCTCGAGTTTCTAAGTCTTCCCCTGCTTCCGACTCGGACGCTGCCTCACTTGATACAGACTGTTTCTTTGTTTGCTCCATCTTAGCTTTGGTCTGTAATTCCATTCTCTTTTCTTCTAGAAAAATCCTTTCCTTTTTACCGACGAGGATAAGCCCTATGCCTGACAATAAAAATCCTACCAACAAAGTACCAGCAACAACCAACAAAGGTGCCTTGACAATAGCTGCCACGGAGGTGACCCCTAATAAACCTGTAAGAACTAGGGTAGACAGAAGGGCTATGCCCAAACCAAGAATTGCTTTGGCAAATAATGCTTTCATTCGGGCAGAAATCTCTAAGCTCCTCTCCAAGTTTTCATGAATTTTTGCTTCTGTCTTAAACAGATTAACCAGTTCCCCCGAGCATTTACTAATAGTCATAAAAAATAACCCCAATCCTTAAAGTGCAATAATCTTAAAATCAAAAACTTAATAAAAATCTACCTAAAAATCTGTATTTCCAAAAATTACCGTGACTTCTTTAAACCCAATATAATACGCTCGAACTCCTGCAATTCTTCTATAGTCTGCTCTCCGAGATAACCATAGTTACCTAAAAGAGCTAATCCTTCTTCTATCCTGCCTAGAAGCTCTGGATCCTCCTCACATAGAGGACTCAAATCCCATAAAGGTTCTGGGGCATCAAAAAAGCTTTCCGATACATCATCACGGGAAAACTCAAATTCCTCTTCTTTGAAGACATCACTATCTTCCCCCTTTTGTACGTAATTCAAAAACCCGGCCAAACTCCCAAAGGCGTCCTTCCGAAATACCGTATGTGCACAGTACTCTGACATCTTCTTACAGAAGAAGTCCCAGTCCGACAATTGCTCTCTGTACTTCGCGATAAGATTTAAACTACGTATGTGTAGATCTAGTTTGGACATACTAGCTATCTGCCAACCAGATAGTTTTTCTAATAGCTCGGCTTCCTCCTTGTTATTTTTTATTTGGCGAACAAAGAAACAAATCTCAGAAAACAAGGTTGAGTAATAATAATACCGTAGTCTAAACATTGGGTCTTTATCTTTAGCCAAGTAAGGAAAACTATGCTTAATCCAAGAGAAGTATGCCGCCTCAGCGGCTACTAACTTACAATTCTTTTTGATGCATTTCGCGTATAAAGTGTTATAAGACCTGGAACTACCAAAAGAAGACAAAGCAGCTGTTTGCTCTTCCTTATAGAGCGCAGCTATTTCTTCTAACTCCCTTATAGAAAGAAAACCTGTCAAGACACGAATTAGCTCCCTTTTACAGCGAAGTTGAATTCGAAAGATGGAACGTTTAGATTTCCCTTCCGATTCTAGATGAACGTCGGATAACCAAGAAAAATCACTCCAGAGAGACTCGTTCCCCGAGGCCATCCTTGCTACTGAAGCTGGACATGCCGTATCTAACTCTTCAAACAAGCTGACCAACTTGTACTGGGCCGTTTTACATACCTCATAAATCTCTGATACCACAGACCACTCTTCTCTCTCCCCCTCACTTAGTCTTGGCGCTTCTAATGCTCTAACAACAGCTCTTCTACGACTAAATCTAGCTTCTAATATCGTTGCAACTCTGTGACCAACAGCACCCATAGCTTCTCTCAAAGCCTCCAAGACACTTCTCTGCAGAATCTCATCTTCCATCATAGCTGATTCTGAAGTGCTAGTATCAACTAAAGATTCTGAAGCAGCCTGTTGATCATCCTCAGAAACCGACACACGTTCTTCGTCTATCTCTAGTTCCTCCGAAAGAGGAATTCCCCAAGAAAGGTTTTCTTCTAATACTCTAAAAAACTTACCCTTTACGGATTTTGCAGCATCTTTCAATGCTTCGACCACTGTTTTAGGAGCAGGCACAGAAGTCATTTCCTCTCTAGAAACTTCTGATTTAGAATCCTCTAGAAAAATAGTTCGGACAGCAAATCGAGATACTAAAATTCGTGCGGCTCTACGACCAACAGTATACATAGCTACTCTGAGGGCTGCTCTTACATTGTCGAGCTCTACCTTTAGAGAAGTCATGACATCCATTTTCTTTTCTATTTCATCGGTTTCTTCCAGGGTTTTGAGAAAAACTTTTAACTCTTCGGATATCTGCTCGTCCTCTACCTCTTCGTTCAAAAGAAGACCCCCCAAAGCTCTCGAACTGTCTCCAGCTATCTGAGACATACGTTCTCTAACAGTATCTATAGCCTCCAATAATGCCTCTAACACACTTTTGGCTAGCACCTGCTGTTGCAAAAGAAACTCTGGAGATTCTTTATCAGAGGCTTCACCCTGCTTCCCAGCTAAACTTGTCCCAGCAGCTCCTTTCTGATTCTTGATCTCCTCACTCGATAAAGAAGTTTTCAGTACTTCCGACTCTTCAAGAGCCGCCTCTACAACCTCCTGAAGAATGTCCATAACTACTTGTACAGAAATTTCTTCTTCCTCCACCCCTTCAATCACAGGATCTACTTCTTGGAGTTCCTCTACTTCTTCCGGTACTTCTGGCAGTTCAAAAGTCTCTCCCACCTCAAGGTCTTCACTAGCATTTTCCAACACCTCGACTTCTTCTGTATCGGCAGCGCCCTCCATAACAACAGGCTCCACAACCTCGCCTACCTCAAGTTCCGCAAAAGCTACTACAGGCTCCACAACTTCTTCTTGAATTTCCACAGCCAAGTTTTCTATATCTTCGTCTTGCTGATAAACTTCTACGCGAGCATCAACTTCATCTTCACTTTCTGATGATTGTAAAGAAATCTCTGAAAGCACTTCGTACTTTTCAGAAAACTCTTGCACCATCTTTCTTTTAGAAACGCAACAAGAACATAAAGCAAAAGCAAGCAAAAAAATGGAAGAAACACCCGCCACAGCTAATAGAGGGACCATTTCCAAAAAAGGGAGGCCCATAGCACTTAAAGGAACGACATTCATCAATCCTAGAAGCACTAAGCTAGACAGTAAAATAAGACTACAAATGACAATAGATATAAAAAATACTTTCTGCGCTCGAGAAGCTACTATTGCTTTATGATCCAATTCTTTTGCGATATCCTGAAAACTTTTTTCGTTACCTTTTCCCGTTAATCCGTAATCTTCACTCTTATACTTACTGACCGACATTTAAAATAATTCACCTATCAAACAAAAAACAGCTGCAAGTTTAACCAAAAAAAAAAAAAAAAAAAATGAAAAACTATCTACTTCTATTTTGATGAAAACTAGAAACAAAAAGTAAAAAAACAACAATCCTTCCCAGAAGCTTAAGGTCCCACACCTCCTTTCTAGAGCGATAATAGGAGTTTTTTAACTTCCTCTTTGACGAAAGATTTTTCGCCACTGTCCCCGCAATGACCATCCTGAAATTTAGTTGTTGAATTGTAAGCTCTGGAAAAACCCTGTCATGGCAGAAACTATTTCACAACTTCCTTCTTTGAGAGTAGGCATACTCTCTAAAGGTTCTTTCAATGAGGAGGCCTTCTCCGCTAGATCACTTTCTAGCAACGTCTCACTTTTCACTAATTCTTCCATAGCTTCCACAACCTCCACAGAAAGTTTCTCTTTACAAGAATTTTTCTGCTCCGTAGATACATCAAAATCTGCCTCACAAACCCTCTTAAGAGCATCCTCCCCTGTCTGCGTAGCTACTTCCATTTGAGATACAAACCTTGCTCTAGAGTAAACCTGCTGGATGCCTCTACTCCTACTTCCAAAATCTTCTGGAGACTTAATTTCCGAAAGAAAAGAAAATTTCTTACGACTAAAATAAAAACACGCACCAGAAACCAATAGAAAAGCCACAGAAATACTCCATGTCAGCATGGAGAGGACGTCTAAAAGCAACATCCCAAAAGCGCCACCTAAAGAAATGACATTGATAGCCCCTAAAAGAACAAAATTGCACACCAGAACTAAACCAGAGATTACAACAACTGCAAACAATACATCTCCTAAACGAGACGTGATAACGACCTTTCGATCTCCTGATTCTGTACCACAAAAGTCCTCTGCGCCTTGAAATATCTGCCCTTTACCTAAACAATTTCCTAGTTTCATTAATAACGCCTACTTTAAAAAACAACTGAGGCTAACAAAAAAAAGAAAAAATGGAAATTATCCCATATGAAGAAGCAGAAATTATTTTTTCTTAAAAATAAAAATTTACATAATCCAAAAGAAAAACTCCTAGACCAGCTGTGAGAAAAACAAGAGATTTAAACACCACGCTTTTCCTGACTACAATCCTAAAATAAATCTCTCAAAAACTTGCAATTCTTCAATAGGTATTCCTCCAAGATACCCACAATCAGAAAGCATCCCTAACCCCTCTTCTATCTTGGCCCTAAGCTCCTTATCTCTTTCACAAAACTTCTTCATATTCCAAATCATCTGGGGAGCATCGAAAAAATCTGTTTCGGCTTCTTCAAATTTTAGAACCGCTTCTTTTCCCAACAAAAAACTACTACTATAACCCCTATCTACAAAATCTAAGAAAAAATCCCAATCTCCATAAACATTATCATACGAGATAGATCGATAACAAAATTCCGAAACTCTGCGGCAAAATGTGTCCCAACTTACAAATTGTTCTTCTATGCCTTCTTTAAAACCTTCACTATCCAAAGAAGCCAAGGATACAGGCGCCCACCCCGACAACTTTGCTAGGAGCAATACTGCATCTCGTTTACGAAAAGTAGACACTTCTTCAACAAAATCTTTTAAGCTAGTAAAGAATAATCTCTTGTAAGACAACGCAGTTCTAAAAGGCGCTGATTGATCTAAGAAGACATGCGGATAGCTGTTCCTTAACCAAGAAAAATATGCTGCTTCCGCAGCTACTATCTGAGGATATTTCCTTATGCACTTGGCAAATAATAGCTCGTAAAATTCAAAACTATCCTCCCCTAGTCTTTCAATCTCCTTATCATACATACAGACGACGTCTTCCACTTCAAAATATCGAAAAAAGCCAAGAAAAACTAACGGTAACACCGTTTTACAACGATACGAAACCCCAAACCAAATGTCGTCCCTAAACAAACCCTCAACATTGAAAAGGAGAGGCCAGCGAAATTTTTGCTTAGCAATGGTTTTAGATATAAGAAGAGGATGTAAAAGAAATCTCTTATCCTCAGACTCTAAAGCGCGTTTTTTCACGTCCTTCTTCACATAATCACAAGAAAAAAAAGCTTCTTCCAAACCTTCTCCCATCAGCTTCTCTGCCCTTATATCCATCCTCTCTGACGCCTCAGAAACTATGGATTCTGCAAACTCTCCTCGCAATCGATCCTCCACCATTTCTCTTTGCAACAAGAGCCCTTTTTTACATACACTAGAGAAGTGACACCCCAAAGCGGACACTGTTAAGATAAATAATGCCACACCGCAACAAAGGAAAGTCTCAAAAGAAAATCCCCCTAAAAGAAGCACCCCCGATCCAAACACAACCGCATTGACAACCCCACACCCTAAAAAAGCTAATACCAACACCCCACTAACAACCATGCAAGTGAAGAAAAACATCTCCATCAAATTAACAACGGCCAACTTATGATTTAACTTCTCTTTAAACGCATAAATACTCCTTCCATCACCACTAGAGAAGATAACACTGAACCCACTATACTCGCTAATAGACCCCAAGACTCCTCCAAAACTTAACTGCAAAAAAACACCCCCAACGAATACTCCCTAGTCACTTACAGGACCCGAGAGATTTCGCTAAACCTTAACTTTTCCACACACAGCCGGACAAAAAATCACACCCTCGTTCTTAATCATGAAAAATTTCTTAATAGACACAAATCCTCTAGCTACCTTTTCCATCTGTCTCACTCGCTGAAGGCTCTTCTTTACTACTATCTTTAGACGAAGACTTTTCTGAATCAACTGCTGAAGTCCCTTCCTTAGCTTCTACACCTCCTGTAGAAGTCGCAGCGATTTCTATTCCTTCTCCCGACAACACTCTTGGATCATCAAAAAGAGACGCCAAAACCCCCATCGCTACATCCAACTTTTTGAAACCCTCCTCTGTAGATGCCTGCGACTTTTCAACAACTTCGCCCGCAGAAGAGAGAACCTCCTTGATAGTTTCTTCAGAAGATCCCTCGCCCGACCTTTCTAACACCTTTTCTAAAGAGGGAGCCTTACTGGGATGTCCAAAACCACTTCCTTTGCGAGTTAGAGCAATCCGCCTTCTAGAAGATGATGGCGTCAAAATTAGCTTTCTCCTAGTAGAGCTGCTTTTTATTGGAGCAGGAATTTTTGATGCTTCCGAAGACTTCCTGGGCGCTTTTGATGTTACACCAGGCTTATCCTTCTTACCCTCTGAAGTTTTCAAAGGAGTCTTTTTCTGTTCGGAATCTTCCGTAGTAGTGTGAGATCTCACCCCTTCAGGTTTGCCCCTTAAATCACTTGAAGTCAAAATCGAAAATTTTCTTTCTTTTTTGGAAGATTTTGTAAACACAGGCCTGGGAGGCTCACGAGATTGAGGATCATCGTCTAGGGAAGGATCACATGAAACAACCCTCCCAGGAACCTGCCAAGGAGAAGCTTCTTTCATTTTAAGATCCTTTACGAAAACATACCCCGGAGCCTTCGGAGATATAAGACCTTTTTCAGAAGCTTCTGTAGAAACTTTCCCTGGACTGGTTACAAGAGAAGAAGAAGTAACAATTTCGCTTTTACCAAGAATCCTGTCCAAGGCCTCCACCATCCCTTCGGTAAGAGATGGACTCTCCATACTAAATTCTAACTCTAATTCTTCATCGATAGGCGACAAAGCCTCCCCCTTAGGTGCTGGAGAATGCGTCGCTTCCATAGCAACAGTAGCACTTTCTTTTTCTCCTCCACCCGTCAATCCTTCGTCACTTTTGCTGAAAAACCACTCTATTTTTCTTACCAACTCCGGAGTTAACTCTGGATGATGTGGTGCTGTAGGACTTCCTCCCGCGGAAGATAATTGAAAGCCAGTACTCCCCTCTTGCGTAGCAATGACTTCAGGACCTTCCTCAGCTCCCTCAGACACTTCCGAAGAAGCAGCTCTCACTACCCAGGTACCCCCAGTCAATACCGACATTTCGTCCTCAGGACTTAACTCCTTTTCAACAATCTCTCTCTCTCCCTCTACGACTCCCTCAGATGTTTCTGACAGTGCAGTACTTACTATCCAAGTACCCCCAGTCAATACCGACATTTCGTCCTCAGGTCCCAATTCTTCTTCAACGACATCCCTCCTACCTTCTCTAAGAAATTGTGACCCAGAAGACTCCTCATCATGAGCAACCTCCTCCCGAGTACTTTCTAACGTTTTACTAGAAGGAGAAACCTCTTCCTTCTCCAATAACTCCGGCCTCTCAATGCATTTCTCCGGAACAGGTTCCATTTCATCATCTGGACCAAACAGTGATTCTTCTGCTTTCAGGAGATCCCCATCATCTTTCAGAGACTTAGTCAATGATTGGACTTCCCCTAACAGGGATTGTTTTTGAATAACATCAGTCGTTGAAAAAATTCCTTCCTCTGAAAACTCTACCAATTGCTCCAAACCACTCAGTGTCTCCAGGTCGACACCAGCACCTCCCTCCTCACTAAGATCACCAACCTTTCCGAAAGTAGCTTTAAAAATAGGCGTACCTGCCGCTAGAGGTCTTGAAAACTGAAGTTCCTCCGCAAGTAATGACTGCTCCAAAGCACCTTTCTCTAACTCTTCTTCAAACAAAGACTCTGTGGTCGGAGACTCTCTATCTTCTATGGAAGGAGCTTTCTCGGAAGGAGCTTTCTCGGAAGGAGCTTTCTCGGAAGGAGCTTTCTCGGAAGGAGCTTTCTCGGAAGGAGCTTTCTCGGAAGGAGCTTTCTCGGAAGGAGCTTTCTCGGAAGGAGCTTTCTCGGAAGGAGCTTTCTCGGAAGGAGCTTTCTCGGAAGGAGCTTTCTCGGAAGGAGCTTTCTCGGAAGGAGCTTCTGAGGAAGTTTCCAGATCCGAGAATTCCTCGGAAGATCTTTTTTTCTGCATTCCTAAAATTATCTTCTCGAACTCCTGAACTTCAACAATTAACTGATCACCCAAGTATCCACAATGACGAAGTTTCTCTAGCCCTTCATCGATACTGGAAGATAATTTCGGGTCCTTGTCACACAATTCACCCATTTCCCACAGCTCTGTTGGAGAATCAAAAAAGTTTACAGGAGTTCTTGTATAATCAAACGTAATAACCTGTTTCCTAAAGATTTCGCTGTACAATCCATGTTCCGCATACTCCAATAAAGATGCAGCCTGACCAACCTCTCTATCAAGAAAAAGTGTTTGATTAGAATATTCCATCACTTTTTTACAGTAGTAATTCCAGTCCCAGTTGACTGTGCTGGGGCATACTAGAACTCCCGTAGAACTGAGGTTTTTTTCATCATGAGACAAATAATTTGGACTAAAAACTGCCATGCACGCCGGTATAAGTCCGGAAAATCTATCAAACCAATCGAGAATACGAAAATCCATCTTGTCAGAGAAAAACTTTAACTCTGTCAGGAACTCTCTTCGGTAATTCTTGTTCCAAAAAATTGCTTCTTTCGCTCTACCTAAATAGGAAAATGCACCGCGAAGCCAAACAAAGTATGCTGCTTCTACAGCCACTAAAGCTGGAAAAGATTTTACACACTCGGCATAGACCGAATTACAGAATTTCGGGTCAAAAATATCTCCTTTAGCAAGTTCCTTGCGTAATAAATCTCCAAGACCCAACATTTCTTTCCGGGTAAAGAAGCCAGAAAAAACAAAACGCAATTCCCTCCTACACCTATGCGAAGCTCCTACATCAGGACACTTCCTGTAGGTAGATTCTATCTTTGGCTGCGAAGGCCACAATATGTATACTCGGGAAATCAGTTTAGCTGCTTCAGAAGGCCTTAAACAGGCTCTCTTTAGCAAGATATCTAACTCCATCTTCTTTACGGATTCTTTTATGTGTGGGCTTGCAAGAAAATCTGCTTCTATTCGGAGTTTTTCCTCAGAGGACAACTCCACGGGCTTCTTGACTTCCAAAATTCTATACCTGTCTTCTAAAACCTCTTTTTTTAAATAAAGCCTCCACGCAAATTTGCTTGAAGCTACAAGACCCCCTATAGAAGTTAGAAATATAATCAGTGCCGAAGCAAGGATCACTATACCCCACGTCAATGTTAGAGAATTTCCCAACAAAGCCCAGACGATGCTTTTTGCTGATAAAGACCCTACTATTCCGAAAGCTACGGGCAATGAAAGTATAACCCCACTAAAAACAATACAAATAAGAAAAAGCGCTCGAATTATGTTAACAGACCGAATCTTGGATTTTATTTTTTCTATAGGTTCGAAAAGACTCTTTCCCTTGCTGATGCCAGCCGAAGACGCTGACTCTACGCACTCACTAACAGACATATCCCTACACCTTGTTGTTGAGCAAAAAGAAAAAAACAGGCAGAGAGGATAAGGAAACGGTTTGTTTTATAGAACGAATTTCCGAAAAAAATCGTTTTCTCCTCAGGAGATTCTTTAAAAAAACACGTAAAATTTTAATCCCGGGAAGAAGAATTAGTACTCTCATCGAGTCCAAGAGCAGTGATCTCTAAGTGAATTAAAGAGAATAACTCGCCTCCAGAGAATTCCACTTCTTTCAAAAAACATAGCCCTTCACGAAGCTTAGCTTCTAGTACAGGATCCTTTTGATACAAAGGACGCATATTCCATAGGGGAAAGGGATTTTTATCAAATCTATGCCCACTACGAACATACTTTAAAGCAAGAGAGCTTGTTTTACCAAACACAGCATCTCCACTCTTCACATACTCGTGAAACTTGTTCAAGTTACCAGCAAATCCCGGTACTAGCGCTGCCCTTCTAGAATATTCCATAGCTTTCTGACAGAAAAATGACCATGACCATCCCTGAGAACAAAGTTCCTCTCCTTTACTCTTTCGAAAAAGCGCCATGGTCGCGGGAAGAACACCAGAAAAATTCTCCAGGAACGACCACGAAGATTGCTCTTTAAAAAATTCTTTGTTCCTTGCCAAAGAATCACAAAAATACCTCTGATAGTAATCAAAATGTTGAGAGGATATCGTGTAAGGATACACCACTCGCAACCAGTTCAAGAACATCGCTTCTACCGCGACTAAGCGAGGATATTTTTTTATTAAATCCGCGTATATCGTTAGGTAAGACTGCTTACCAGAAAGCTTTTGTGAAACACTGTCTGCAATCTCTTTGATCTCCGAAGAAGAAAAACTTCCAAGCATCAAAAAAAATAATTCCTTGGAAAATCTAAGAGAAAAAATTTTGCAAAAATCCCTTATCGAGCATGATTCTAAAGATCTCTCTTCCTGACATAATTTTTTCTTCCACTCTCCACAACACTTCGAACCATTAAAAAGTTCTGTGTCACTATCACTCAAAGATTCTTCCTGACATTTGGAAAAGTCCATTTCTAATTCTTTCAAATGCAGAGAGGCAAAACAGGGGAAGCTAAGTCGTAATTTTTCCTCATCAGTAAGAGCATCTATGACACTTTTATCTTTTAAAAATTTTCCGCGTTTAAGAACTTGTGTGCAACCGTCCATGAAAAGATCTACTCCTTTAGCATCTATTGAAACACCAACTAGTTCTTGGAGTAACGCTTGTGTCTTTTCGGAAAACAATTCTGCCTTAGAGTCTCTCATCTCCTTATTCTGAGCAACAACAAGAGGCCTTAAAATATCCAAATCTAGTTCGGGAAATTTCACTAAAGATCCATCACACAGCTCTTTCTTAGCATCGATAACTTCTAATACTTGAGATTTAATCATACTCACTTCATGTTCGATGGCTTCTTCTGAAGATGATAAAATTTTCAACATATGCCCTAGCATTACCCTGAACCCAGCAATAAGTACTGCTACTCCTACCAAGGATAACAGGGCTGCTGTAATAGCCACGTATACTCCCGCAATACTTGGAAAAACTATTTCAAATACCAATGACAACGCAGAAATCATCAAACAAATAGCTGACCCTAGGAAAACAGCTTTTGCAAAAGAAGATACTTTAACAAAAACATCTCTCTGAATAAGTCCACAATTTTCTACAGACTGAAAAGAAGCACTACCTTGAAAATCAGTTGTCAGCGAAGACTCCATTTTCCAACTCCCACATCTGTCCCCCCATCACTAGAGATATTTTTCAACACATTGTCCTCTCATTCAGATCTATCTAACCCCAAAATCTCCCTTGCAAACGCTCGCATTTCTTCCACAGAAAATGCTCCTAAATAACCACTACGATGCAACTCCTGAAGTCCCTCTTCAATCTTTAAGGACAACTCAGAATCCCTGTTACAAAGGGTATTCATTGCCCATAGAGGAGCCGGTCTTTCAAAAAAGTCTGCAGAAGATGTAGAAAATTCCATATGCTCAGCACTTTCTTCATCTCTCCTGCTCTCATCTCTCCTGCTCTCATCTCTTCGCTGTACATACAGAAGCAAATCCTGTAGGGAACCAAACCGATCCCTTCGGAAAAGCGTTTCACTACAATACTCCATAGTAGCATCACAAAAATCCGTCCATCCCCACTCCTCCATAAATCTGTAATCAACAGGGTCTCTGGAAAAATGGTCTGCACTTTCTTCTTCGAAGAGACTGCTTTGTGACATCAAAGTCTTGGCAACATCCAAAGATGACCCTTTTTCCACCTCTCTATGATCAAAGAGAGATAAACAAGCAGGAATAATCCCTTGAAACTGCGATAACCATTTCAATCCTTTTCTCTCGCGCTCACAAAAGGCTCGCTCATCCGAAAACGGCATTAAAGAATCAAAAAACGCTGAGCAGTAGGCAAACGGTTTAAAAAATAAAGAATCTTTAGCCGAAAACAAGTAGGGAAAACTCTGTTGCAACCAGAAAAAGTATGCAACTTCTGCGGCTACTAATTTTGGAAACTTTTTAATGCAAGCGGCATACAAATCATTGCATTGGTTGTAGGCACTGTCTCGCTGTGAAACCATTTCTATAGCTGATTTTACGTCATGAAGGGCGATTTTATCTTTACCCTGTGATGCATCGGCAAGATCAGAAGAAAACGATTTGCAATAAGCAGCGAGTTCTTCAAGTTCTCTCAGAGTAAAAAATCCTAACAAAATGAACAACCACTCCCTTTTACAACGTATGGTAATAGCTAGCTCAGGGTTCGTTCGATGCTCAAATTCAGGCTTCACCCGCCATGGCGCTAGAAATTGTCCAGCGTATTGAACAACTCTGGGAGATGGATACAAACGACGCATCTTGCTAAGGGCATGTATCTTATAACTTTCTTGTCTAACACTTTGCTTTATGTGTGGACTGGAAACAAAAGCTGTTTCCACCCATTCATCCATCAAAGGATCTACGCCTATTGGAGACTTACGCAAAAAAATCTTTGTTAACTCTTTTGTTTTAAAATCATGGACAGCTAAAGAAACACTCTCCTGCAGGAAATCTTTAACAAAAGATTCTCTTTGCTGAGATACCTCCGAAGCCTTCCGATCGTATTGACGGATCCTTTCAATAACTTTTTCCATCTTCCTCTTATTACTCAGTAAGACGCCCCTATAGCGAGAAAGCCCCACGAAACACATAGATAAGAAGATGAGACAAGCAAAAGAGGTTGCAGCTATAGCTACCGAAGGAACATATACCCCCAAAAGAGACCCTGTCCCTAGACACGTCGCTGACAGCAGTAGGGCGCTAACAAGAATTAGAAAGCAAAAAACCCTTTCCACAACCTTCAAGGAACGAATTTTCTCTTCCAGCCTGCCCTTAAACTCCACAAACCTCTGAAAAGCAGGCTCTTTGTGAAGCGATGCGGATAAAGACACTTCTTTCAAAAGCACCAACTTAAACCCAAAGAAAGAAAAAAGGCAGGCAATTTACAAAATAAGCAATTTAAAATCACCTATTTACATTTTTCGTCCCACTAACTTAGTGTTCTCTACTCTTACTTACAGTAGGTAATTTTTCTTTAAGGAAGACGAAAAAAAAGAGGACAAATTATAATTCCCCGGACAACATTCAAACGGTTGTAGATAAGATCTTTATCGATCTCTAATGGATTTCTTAAGGAAAAATTCTACGTGAACTTATTCACAAGAAAACATCGAAATAAACGGTCTTGTGATTCTCAATGCTTTTTGTAGAATCCATATGCTAGATGTAGATAACTGGAAAGGGTACTGAAGCTAAAATCAAATACTTTGATCGCTCCTAACCGCAAGAGAACCCTCGAAAATTGCTGACCGCCGATACCTCTGTTGTGAATCCACACTTATCAAGACCGCACGGTGTTCTATTTTTAACTTTATATAACAAACACATACATGAATTATGATTACACCTACATGTCTCCAAGGCTCTCTAAATAAAATTCACGAAACTGCTCTCAGCTTATTCGAATATGCACGAGGCAAAATAGCTTCCAGCCGCATAGAAAAAATTCTCGACTGCAAAAAAGCTTGTTCTGCGATGACTACCTGCGATAAAATCGTACTCGTCGCCCTCTCTATTATCTTCCTTATATCTTTGGTAGCCGCGCTAATGACTCCTATTCATTGGTCGGCAGGCATCCTCGCTGTTGTTGGACTTGCTAGTATATCTATAGCCTTGAGCGTTTACAGTTTCACTAGGAATCAACTATCCGCTTGGGCAGAAAAAAAGTTTGCTTAAATCAAAAGTTTCACATCTTGCGCACGTCCTAATAAATCTTGTCCGTCTTGTCTCCTTAAGCTGCAAAGAACAACAATGGATAAAGGCAAATAGGATGTGCGCAAGCCTTCGCAACCCACTATATGTACATATCAGCTAGGAATTGGGAATACTGGAGAGCTTCTTTAACCACAACTCTCCGAAAAGGATGTCCTAAAACTTCTTTATACCCAAAATTTGTCTTTCAAAGGCTTTCACTTTGTCTAGAGATTCTTTCCCTAGATAGCCACAATGATCCAAAGCCTCTAACCCTTCCTCTATTTTCATAACCAACACCCTATCTTCTTCACAGATAGAGCCTAAATTCCAGAGAGGTTCTGGCTCTTCAAACAAGTTATTCTCCACAATTTCGTATTCAAAATTTATTTCCTCACACTCCGAAAAGGCTTTTGCAGCACCTTCCTCAACGAATTGCTGAAATTTATCCCATTGACCGTAAGCACCTCTGTATTTATGCGATAAAAAGCAAAATTGAGATACTTTTCTACAAAAAGTCTTCCAGTCCATATCCCATCGAGAAGAGGTGTTCAACTCTTTGCCAAGAGATAAACTAGAAAGGCACACAGGAACCCACCCTCGGAACTTCTCAAGTGTGTCAATCTTAGCCACCCTATCCATGCAAAATTCTTTCTCAAACAGACCGTGTAGTCGAGAAAAAAATTCACTTCTGTAACTAAATTCTTTGTTGATAAAAAATGCATCGAAAGCTTTACCTAGGTACGGATAACACTCTTTAAGCCATGCAAAGTGTGCTGCCTCAACAGCAACTACCTTAGGAAATCTTTTTATACATTCGGCATATAGTCGATCATACATTGCAATCGAAAGGTCATCAACCTGACTATATCTTTTGAAAACAAACTCTAAAAATTCCGTTAATTCTTCCCAAGAAAAAAAGCCAAGAAAGATATACGCTAAGTCTCTTAAACTACGAAATTTAACAGTATCACTCTTTTTTACATTCATACTTGCGAAAATACTATAATCTTCTAGATGCCACGGATGAGGCCATTTTATATCCATGTCCATAAGGGATGCTATTATGGGACCCGATCTTTGGTACTTTATACTTTCCTCTGGAGGCGTGAAAGGAGGTAAAAATTCTCTTTTCACATATGAGGTGATAAGCTCATTTTTCTCCCTTTGCCTCTTAAAGAAGAGAAAACTGGCAATACTTGTTACTGCGGTCGCAAGGAGCACTGCCAATAGAAATCCTTCCCCAAGGAGTACTCCCACAGCGAAGAAAACTGCTCCCATGACGGCTATAGCTAAACAGGACACCTCGATCCAAGATATTTTATTATAAACCTTTACAATCCGAGCGTCCTTATAACCCTCCAAATTCGCTCCACTAGTTGGAACAAAACTACTAATTTCCATCCTGAAAACTAAAAAAAATATTTTTCAATTTTAAAAAAACAAAAAAATACCAAAAAAAAAAAAAAAAAAAAAAAAACCACTAAACAAATAGAAACAAATTATTCAAACAATGCAATCATAAAATCCCTCACTTCAACCCACTCTAACAAAAATCTAGCCCTCAACATACGTGAAAACCTAAAAGCCTTTCTAACCTTACACAACAAAATCCTCACCCCTCTATTTTCCAACTATTGGATCTTCTATTTAATCCCCCCAGATGCTATCCTCTCCCCCTTTGAGTCTTTTCCAAAGTTTGTCGAATTAAGATCACGAGAATAACGGAGTCTCTTCTGCTCTGCGTTTCTCACAGGAGTTTTTTATCACCAAGCTATGAGTGCACGAGAGTTAATTATCTTGGGATGTTCTGGGCAACAGCCAACAAGGGCTCGCAACCAAGGGGCCTACCTGCTACGTTGGAATTCCGAAGGCTTCTTGTTTGATCCCGGAGAGGGCACACAGCGACAGTTCATTTTTGCCGACGTTTCGCCAACTTCTGTAACAAGGATCTTTATCAGCCATTTTCATGGAGATCATTGTTTGGGCTTGGGCTCTATGCTTATGCGCCTAAATCTTGATAAAGTATCTTGGCCTATACATTGCTATTACCCTGCATCAGGAAAAAAATATTTCGATAGGCTCCGTTACTCTACTATTTATCACGAAACTATCCAAGTTGTCGAGCACCCTATTAGAGAAGAAGGTATTGTAGAGTCCAATAATGAATTCTGCATCGAAGCTGCCTGGTTAAAACATCCTGTAGACACCTTGGGATGGCGCATTACAGAGTCTGATACCCGAAAACTCCTCCCCGAAAAATTAGCAGCCAAAGGACTTAAAGGTCCAATAGTTAAAGAATTAATAACTCACGGACATATAAAAACTTCTGAAGGAACTCCTGTCTCTTTCGCAGAGGTTGGATACATCAAAAAAGGTGCTTCAGTATCTGTCATTGCTGACACATTACCGTGTAAAAATATTGAAAAATTATCGCAGAATGCACGTCTTATGCTCTGCGAAAGCACGTATCTCAGTGAGCATAAACACCTTGCTCTTTCTCATTCGCATATGACAGCCAAAGATGCTGCTACTATAGCAGCTAAAGCAAATGTACAAGAGCTGATTTTAACACATTTCTCCGCCCGATACACACATTTACAAGATTTTGAAAAAGAAGCTAGAACAATTTTTCCTAACACTCATGTCGCTGAAGAGTTTCGAAGATTTCCTTTCCCGAAAAACGAATGAAATAAAATTCTTCGATGTAAAAAAATATTTCACCCCCGTTTTCTATAATCAGGATCCGTTGAAATAACGACTGGTTCTTAGCCCCCAAATATAGTTATGCTCCCGCATCCACAATGCCGTTCAGAAAATCTTCATTGATTCCTCCTCACATTTTTTTTATGATCCGCGAGGGCGCGTGGCTACCTTTCCCACACACCGCTAAAGATATCTGTAACCCTTTCAGCAACCCATGTTTCTTTCTGTCATAGAATTTCTCAGACACCTCTCCATAACAAAAAGTTGTTCTGCACACACTCTCCGTAATTACGCTATTGATCTTGCTGACTGCATGACGTTCTTATTTAATAACAACCTCATGAAATCAACCAACTCCTCCATTACTGAAGACTCTTCTTTCCAAAACCCTATATCAGAAGCTGATCCTCTCTTTTACAAAGCCTCTTCCTTACTCTCTTACCTTCACGAAGAGGCCCTCGACAAACAAAATCTCCCCCCTTCCCCCTCTTTGCAAACCATTTCCAAAGAGCACTTAAGAAGCTACCTGCTTACGCTTATCAATGATAACAAAGCAAAACGGACTATACGGAGGAAACTATCCTCGATACGTAGCTTCCTTTCCTACTGCGTACGAGCAAAAAAAATTACCGACAATCCCGCCCAGATGATTCGCGGGCCAGGCTTGGGTAAAGACATTCCCAAACCTATTCACTATGAACAAGTTGTTGTTCTTATGTCGACCCCTGATCTTTCCACGTATTCCGGTTTTCGCGACCGGTGCATTCTAGAACTTTTCTACAGTTCTGGATTGCGCGTTAGCGAGCTCGTTGCTCTTAATCAAACGGATATAGATTTTGTAACCCCTGCCCTTAAGGTTCGAGGCAAGGGCAAGAAGGAACGCATCGTCCCCATGACAGAAAATGCCGCCTCCTGGTTAAAAAAATATTTGTGCCATGCCGATAGGAACTCTCTGCCCTCCCCTCATCCCCAAGCTGTTTTCCTAAATCGCTTTGGAGGACGTTTAACCGCACGATCTATAGACAGAAGCTTTCAATACTACCTCAAAAAATCGGGACTTTCAGGAAATATTACCCCGCATACCATCCGACATACAATAGCTACACACTGGCTGGAAAATGGCATGGACCTAAAAACTATCCAGCTCCTCCTTGGCCATTCCTCTCTGGAAACAACAACCGTCTACACGCATGTTTCCGTGAAACTGAAAAGAAAAATCCACGAGAAAGCCCACCCCCACGGCTAATCCATCCCACTCGTAAAAGCTCTTCTTCCATCAAGTTTTTATCCTCCCACAGCAATCATCGGTCACTCCATTTTTCCAAAACCTCCATAAAAAATAATTTGCCCTCCAGAAAGGTAAAGAAACTTGTGATCTATCGCTTTCTTTGTTATCCTCTCCACCATGAGTATTGTTCTAGATAAAATCGGTAAGTCTCTCGGAACCCGAGTATTGTTTGATGACGTGTCTGTCGTCTTTAACCCAGGGAATCGCTACGGCCTCACAGGTCCTAATGGGGCGGGAAAGTCTACTCTACTAAAAATTATTACTGGGATGGTGGAACCTACCAAAGGCAGTGTTTCTTTGCCCAAGAAGGTGGGTATCCTACGTCAGAATATTGAACAGTTCGGCGAGTATTCTGTTCTGGATTGTGTAATTATGGGTAACGCCGCTCTATGGCAAGCTATGCAAAAACGCGATGCCCTCTACTTAGAGGAATTTACCGATGAAGTTGGAATGCAGATTGCAGAGCTCGAAGAAGTCATTGCTGAAGAAGATGGGTACCGAGCAGAGACAGAAGCCGAAACCTTGCTGTCCGGCATCGGCATCCCCGAAGAGTTGTTCCTCGCCAAAATGTCTACCATTCCTGTAGATCTACAGTTTCGAGTTCTCTTGTGCCAAGCACTATTCGGTAACCCCGAAGCCTTACTCCTCGACGAGCCCACCAACCACCTTGACCTTCACTCCATAAACTGGTTGGGGGATTTCCTCGTCGATTACCAAGGAACCGTTATCGTTGTTAGTCACGATAGGCATTTTCTCAATACTATCACGACACACATCGCCGATATAGACTACGACACCATTATCGTCTACCCCGGCAACTACGACGATATGGTAGAGACAAAGACAGCGTCCCGTGAGCAGGAAAAGGCAGATATAAAATCTAAAGAGAAGAAAATTGCACAACTCAAAGATTTTGTCGCTAAATTTGGAGCTGGATCGCGCGCAAGCCAGGTGCAGTCTCGTATTCGGGAAATCAAGAAACTACAGCCCCAAGAACTAAAAAAATCTAATATTCAACGCCCCTATATTCGATTCCCCTTATCGGAAAAAGCTTCCGGCAAGGTGGTGTTTTCCGTAGAAGATTTAGGCAAAAGTTATGGGGATAATGAAGTTTTTAACAAACTCTCTTTTGAAGTCCATCAGGGGGACAAAGTAGGTATCATCGGTAACAACGGATTGGGGAAAACCACCCTACTTAAATTACTCGCTGGAGTGGAAAATCCTTCGCAAGGGAACATAAAAATTGGGCACCAAGTACTCTTCTCCTACTTTCCTCAAAACCACTCCGACGTTCTGAAAAATTGTGAAGAAGAGACCCTCTTCGATTGGCTGCGAGATCGCAAAACAGGTATCGGTGATCAAGAGATTCGTAGCGTTTTAGGTAAAATGCTTTTCGGTGGCGACGATGCTTTTAAAAAAATTGGCGCTCTTTCGGGAGGGGAAACCGCGCGCTTACTAATGGCCGGAATCATGCTTGAGGATCATAATGTACTCATCCTTGATGAGGCTAACAACCATTTGGACCTCGAGTCTGTCTCAGCACTCTCCTGGGCTATAGAAGATTATAAAGGAACTGTTATCTTTGTTTCTCATGACAGAAGTCTTATCAATGACTGTGCCTCCAAACTGATCGTTTTCGACAAGGACCGTATAACATTCTTCAACGGCACACTGGAGGAACACTCATCATCTCCTTCCTCTTCTAAAGGGATTTCTCCAAAGGCCAAAAAAGGTAAGTAGCCTTAAAGGATATGCTATGCAGAAACCTTTGAATGCACAGGTTGTTCTGGCATCTACATCACCAAGAAGGAAAGAGCTTCTCGGCAATTTTTCCCTTCCTTTCTTACAAGTGGATTCTTGCTTCGATGAATCCTCAATAACTTTTCAAGGGGATCCTATCAAGTATGCTACCACACTTGCTATGAAAAAAGGTTTATGCGTGCAAGAGAAGCTCAAAGATCACGAAGCAATCATCATAGCTGCCGATACTATCGTTTTCTTTAAAGACACTATTTTTAATAAACCCAAAGATTTGGAAGAAGCTTTATCCATGCTCCGAAAACTTAATGGTGATACACACAAAGTAATCTCGGGGATCTCTATCATCCAAGGAAACCACGTGGAAACAACAGCGGACGAAACATTGATTACCTTCAATAACGTTTCTGACGCAATACTACAGAAATATGTCTCCACTCAGTCTGTTCTCGATAAATGTGGTGCCTATAGTATACGCCATTGTGGCAATCTTCTTGTCAAAGAAATTCGAGGAAGCTATCCCAATGTTTTAGGATTACCTATCGCTGCTTTACAGGAAGTATTACTAAACTTTGGTATAGATTTATGGGATTTCGCTATTTAACGCTTATTGCTAGCTTCCTCCTTACACTTCCATTGTCTGCAGAGTTTCTCCCAAAATCTCGCATCACAATCTTAGCTCTAAGTGCTCAAAAAAGTGCTCAAGAAGCCCTGAAAGAGTACCTCCTTCAATATCAACAAACAGGTTCTCACGACTTCTCTGTCTTACGAAAAATTAGTGAAGATTGTCTCTATCAAGGATTTCTTTCTAATGATCCGTATATACAGAAAAGCAGTATCTTGGGAGCCTCTCTATCAGGATCTTCTGAAGGCCTTGATATCCTAAAAAAAACTATGGAAACGGAAGACCCTTTTCTGCAACTGATGGCTATAGGATCTTTACATAACTATCTTGGATCTACTATAGAAGACCTTCTTTTCAAGGCAATGAGCTCCCCTTACCCCGTCATCCGATTAGAAGCCGCTTACAAGCTAGCCCTACTTAAAAACCCCGCCGTTGTCGATCATCTGTACTCCTTCCTTAACAAAATACCTCCAGAAGTACGCGCTCTTACAGCAGCAATTTTCATCATGCTAGAAACTGAAGAAGCTGACGCCTACGTTAGAGAATTTCTATCCTCCCCAAACCCTGCAATACGAGCGTATACAATCACTCTCATAGGAGAGCATAGTAAGGGGAAGTTCCTTTCTTCCTTACGAAGTCTTTCCGGAGGAGCCGTGCTACCTATAGAACGTGAAGCCCTCCTCTTTGCTTTAGGTAACCTCAGAGATTCCGCCAGTTATCCTTTCATCAAAAGGTCGCTTTCCCTCTCCTCCACGGAATCCATTATAGCCGCCGTAGCCGCAGCTAAAATTGGTAAGGAAGAAGACGCACTTCCTGTCCTTCGACGAGAGGTGCGATCAGGAAATCCTTTCGCTGTAGCCGCATGCTCTTACTTATCTGTGAAAAGTGCAGAAGAACTTCTCCTTCCCTTATTCTACAACACGTCTACTACAATCCCTTATCAGCGATCTGGTATTCCTGTATCCCCTGATGAAGATTTACGCATCAATGCAGCTTTTGTATTGGCAAAAATACGCTCCCAATCCGAACTTGTATCCACTTATCTACAAAATTTCTTCTCCTGTCCTACATTTGGTAGACGATTACTGATCTCATATTCCCCAGGAAAAAGCTTGTCGGCTTTGCATTGGACACACGCTTATCCTTCTCGACTAGGGACCAAAACCAATTCTGGATCCTCCTTAACCCCCGAGCATGCCCTCCTCGATGCTGCCTTTCTTTTATCCAAAGAGTGCTACCTCTCCATCACACAAAACCTTCTTGCCCATAGTAATGAATGCAAAGAAGCCCTCGCTCTCCATGCTCTAGCTCTTCTCTCGCAAAAGAAAGATTCTGCTGTCCTAGAGGTCTTAGAAAAGGCCTCCCAGACCCCAGGAAAGCCTCTAATACGAGCTTATGCTGATCTGCACCTACATCGCCTCTCTGGTGATCCTTCCATAAAAGATCGTTTGCGGTCATGGCTTAAAAATACTGCCGACGAAGCTTTGGTACTTAAAGATAGCGAGGAAATATGTAATAGGGCTTCTTCTACATGCCTGAAATACGAGGTGATTCCAGAGTTGAAAACAAAAATCTTATTAGAAATACTAGAAGCTCTGGTTGTAGCAAAAAATAAAGAGGATATCTTGTTGCTTATCCAGTTAATGACAGACGGAAATGGAAAAAATCTTCCCTTCCTTGCGGGATTACTGGCGAAGATTTCGGAATAACTGTTTTTGGTTCAAAGTTTGTATATGTCCTCCTTCTTCATGAAGAGTCATTTTTTTAAAACACCCTTTAAAATAAGCTCTTATGTCGCCGCCGTCTGTGTTACCTCTCTACCCTTTCATTCTCTATTAGCAGACGTTCCACAAAGCCCCACTAGTGGCTCTCCTAAAGAGGCTTCTAAACCAAAAATTCCTTCTCAAGAGGAAGATTATAAAGCAAACTCTTCTCGCATCAGCCGAGAGAATAGCCCCATACAACCTGTTTTCATTGAGGATAGCAAAGGATCTCTCATACATACCTTTTCCCCTACGCCTACTGTAAACAGAAAAAATCATTACCTGCGACACTTCCAAGGACTTTCAGGAACTCTTGATATAGAAGATGGCGCTATCAGCGTTCGTAAGGATCTACGTATACAAGCTAACAGAATCTATATCAAACAGTCAGATACAGAGAATTGTAAATTAGTGGCTCACGGTAACGTCATGGTTACCTACAAGGCAAAAACTCTTACCTGTGATTATTTTGAATATGATGAAACTACCGATATTTGCCTTTTAACAAACGGAAAATTTGCCTTATATCCTTGGTTCGTCGGAGGATCCACCATTACCTTAACTCCAGACGCCCTCCTCATCAGTAAGGGATACATTTCTACCTCGGAAGGGCCCCAAAAAGATGTTGTTCTCTCCGGAGACCAAATAGAGTTTAATTCTGAAAATGTGCTTTCAGTAGGGCCTACTACTTTCAAAATCAAAGGGATACCCCTGCTAGCTTTTCCTACTTTTTCATTTATGCCCCTAGAGATCCCCAAGCCACCAATAAATTTTCGTGGCGGTACAGGAGGATTCCTCGGGTCATACCTCGGCATCAGCTACTCTCCTATTAATCATAAGGATATTGCTTCGACATTTTTTCTCGACAGTTTCTTTAAACACGGAGTGGGTGTAGGCTGTAACCTCCGTTACCGTCCCAAAGACACCCTCTCCACAGATTTTGTGGATATTAAAAGCTACTATGCTCACCGCATAGCTATCGACATGGCTGAAGCCCACGACCGATACCGTGTCAATGGTGACTTCTCTTTTACTAAAGCTTCAGGAATTTTTAAGGGCTCTTGCCATATCGCCGACAGCTGGGAAACTGTCTCCGATATTTTCCCCAAAGATTTTGATTTGAAAAATACTGGACCTACTGAAGCTTCCTACTCCTGGGATACTCCCCTCCTCACAGGTTTTGTACGAACAAACTTTAAAGCTAACAACTTCCTTAGCGTCAACAAAGAACTTCCTCTCCTCTTTGTTAAACAGAAACCTATGAGAATATTCCATACTCCATGGTTTATCGAAGGCATACTAGAGACCGGATACTCTTCTTTCTCCTTCAGTGACAATATCCCCAATGCCAAAGGCTTCTCTGCTTTTAAAACCAACTTACAAACGACGACCTACGCAGCCTTTCCTGTACACTACGGTATCATCACTCCCAAGGTAGAAACATCCATCACCTGCTGCAGCAAAAATAATAAAGCCCCTCAAGAAAAAAAATACTTCGGTGGCGGATCTATGGAAGTCGACTACCGTCTCACAGCAGCCAAAAATTTCTTATCCTTTAAACACATCGTGGAACCCTTTATTACTCTTTCAGGGTGGGGCAAACCCATTTCTCTTAATAAAAATCACGATATCTTTTCCGTTGCTGATGCTTTTCACTCAATAGCTTTACTCTCTAGCGGATTATCTACAACTCTGATTCCTAAAAAAAATTCCTTAGTTCCTGCGATTAATGGCTCCCTACGTATTCTCGCTATACTGAACAACTGCCCAGGACGTCCTATGTTTCCTAAAATTGAAGGTAAGCTATCACTGCCCACAGGAAGATACTCAAAAATAAGATTCGATTCTGAATGGATTGTAAAAAAACAATGCTGGGACCACTTTAACGTTACCTGGCAGTGGACACCATCGGAAAACTATGCCTTATCTACAGAATTTTTCCACAGGAGCAAGTACTCTTGGAAAAAATGTAGCAAGGATAATTATATCCTCGATGTATCCCGAAGTGAGGAAGAACTACTTAAATCTCCCCTCTCCGATCAGAGAAATACTTTCCTAGCAAAAGTTTTTATCCGCCCTCATCCATGCTGGAACCTTAAATTCTCCCTACGTGGCGGATGGTTACGTAAAAATTCCCCCGACTACTTGGAATACCAGGCTATCCTTGGAACGAAAATCTTTGAACACTGGCAGCTGTACTCCGTATATGAACACCGAGAAGCTGACACTCGATGTTATTTTTTCCTAAAGCTCGATCAAGCACCTAAAGGCAGCAAGAACCGTATCAATCCTTGGAATTAGTAAAGAATTTCAAAGGTTATTCACATACACAAGTCAATCCCCAACAACTTTCCGCCACGATTCAATCAAAATCTAGAACCGTGTGCTCCAGTCTTATCAATTCCTGAATATCCCCGCCAAGACATTCTATCTCCTTCAACACCTCCAACCCCTCCTCAACTTTTCGTCTTAGCGTGGGATTCTTTGCATATAAATTTTTCATATCCCATAAAGCGTAAGGAGATTCTATAAAATTCCTTTCGTTTTCTTCGTATAGAAGATGGCAAAAATCGTCCTCGGGAAAAATTCTATCTCCTTTTTCCATAAAATCTTGAAAACCTCGCCAATTACCCATAAAACCTCTATACGAACATGCCTTTTCAGAGTATTTCATAACTTGCTGACAGAAATCAGCCCATGTCATATCTCCTAATGGACAATCCGAAGAATAATACCTCAACTCCCCATCCTTCCGAAAAATCGCTAAACAAGAAGGAATAATTCCAGAAAATCTCTCCAAACTTTTCCATGCTCCTCCCAAAGGAGTGTATTTAAACTTGAAAAAGACAAACAAAAAAGCACGGCGATAATCGTTAAAATTACTACTTAAAACTAAGTAAGGATAAATCCTTTTCAACCAATTCAAAAATATGGCTTCAGCAGCTACAATCTTCGGAGAATGCATGATCATCTCAGCATATAGCTGCGAACTTTCATCGTCGACAACGTTGGTCCCTGTTTCCGAAGCAAACTTCTGTAACCGAGAAATCTCTTCTCTAGAAAAGACACCAAAAAGCACCCCCACCAATTCAGTACTGAACCTACTTGAGAAAAGTTGACTGAACTGAAATCTGGACAAACCTACCGTTTCTTTGGAACTTACATCACAACGACCCCTAAGCATCCTTCCTTCAAGATCCTCATAGCAAGGAGCTTTAATCTCACCCTCATCTAAATTTTCCAAAGCAAATAGAGGAAACGCTAACTGCAATTTTGCAGTATCAGAAAGATAAGTTACTTCTGCCCTTATATTTGCTTTGACAAAGCCTCCTTGTAAAATCACTTTTGAACATATCTTTGCTTTTGCTGAGAGAGACTTTTCTGAATTCACCTTCAAAAGACATTTTAAAGCCCCTTCACGAGATAAAAAACTCCTCTCTTCCCTACAAAAACAGAAAAATTGCGTGCTAGAAAAAATCCATCCAGAAGTAATTATGCTCAACAACGTAGCAGCAATTATTCCTATAACAAAACTACTCAGAAAGATTTCTACTCCTCCCTGCAATAGCGCTGATAAGAAGATTACTCCTAGGTATAAAAGAAGACTTAAAAGAAAAGTTTTTGCACAGTCGGATATACGCTGAACTCTCTCTCTGTCTCTGATGGTCTCACCGGCTGCTTCCTCTTGTAATCTTGAATACTTATTTGTGCAAACAGAGACGTTCAATGAACCGCTCCTAAAAAAACAAAAACGATCCAAAGATTCTAAAATAAAGATACTTTTATCAAAAACAATCAGTTACAAGAAATGATACAGAATAAAATGGATACTGCTACTGGCTTAAACAACAAAGCCTACTTTCGTAGAAATTTCAATGACTTTTTTTGCGTAACCCCAGGAGAGTTCTTTCAAAATCCTGCATTTCCTCCACAGACCAATCCCCTAAGTACCCCGACTCCGATAACAAAGATAAACCTTCCTCAATCTTGGCCCCTAACTCAGCATCTTTGTCCACCAATTCCTGCATATTCCATAAAGGCCTAGCAGCATCAAAGAAGTTATCTTCCTCTTTGGCAATCTCAAAAGCAAACTCTTCCTGGGTTAACCAACTGCTCTGATTCCCCTTACGCATGAATTCTATAAAACAAGTCCATTCCCCACAGGCGTCCTTACGAAGCATCGACAGCCGACAAAATTCAGGAATCTTTCTACAAAAAAGATCCCATTCCCACTTATCTTCATAAACTTCTAAAGACTGCTCTGCCCCATAACTTAATTGAAAAGAGGCCAAACAAGCAGGGCCCCAGCCAACAAACCTCTCTAACCAGGGACGCACCTTCTCTTCTTTTTTAGAACTAAATTCGCCTAAGAAAGTATGTAGACGAATAAACATCTCTCTCTTATATTTTTTACTATCTCTAAAGACTGCCTCCGAAGCATACGCAAGATAAGGGTAAGCTGCCTTTATCCACATGAAGTACGCCACCTCAGCAGCTACCAATTGCGGGTATTTTTTTATGCATTTTGCATACAACTTATTATACTCCTCATCACCCCTCCCCATCATAGATCCTTCCATGGCATTGATATCTTGGAGATCGGACAATGACAAAAAACCTAAGAAAACATACGCCATTTCCCTAACACATCTATGACTTACTGCTTTACTCACATCTCTTATATAAAAACTCTCCGTCTTAACCAAAGAAAGCCAAACCTTTTGATCCCTAGCTATCGCTTTGGCAATACTTAAGGGGTTGGAGCAAAACGGTCTTTCTTTTTCCTCAACACCATCCCAACATGCTGCGTGCTTCAGATAAGAAAAGGAGGTTGCTAAGGAATCTTCTTCCTGTTTCAAATCTTCTAACTTGGATGATGGCTCCTCTGCTACTTTCAGATCAGGAAGATCAGGAATGCAAACTTCTGCTTCTTCACGCGAAGAAAGATCTGACACAACTTTCTGACCCTCAATAGATTCCATAGACAACATGATTTGATCTTCTTCTGGAGGAACTTCTGCTTTTTCTTGTTTAACAACCAATTCCCTTAAGGACCCTTTCCATTTCGACTCACATAATGTTGCACCACAAAATGTCACACCAGCCAACAACAGAAAAATTATTCCAGCAATACCAGCAACCACAGTCTCTAAAAAGAATTCACTCAACATTACGGAAAAAGCACCAACCCCTAGCAGGGAGACCCCTACGCTGGCTACCATCAACCCAGCAATAAAGGCAACCCCACAGACAACTATGATAGAAAGAGCTACTTTTCTAACCGTCTCTAGCGCACTTAACCTTCTTTGCAATGTCTTTTCTTTACTATGATGATCTAATAGATGAGCCCTCTCCAAAGAGGTATGATTAGAAACTTCTTCTCTTTTTTCTCCAAAATTATTGATCAAGAGAAACTCACTGTAGTTAGAATTAAAAGGGAAGAATCCTAACAAAAAAAAAAAAAAAAAAAAAATGAAAATTAAAGCATTCTAAAAAAGAAAAATTATTTCCCCAAAAACAGCGGGAGAGGAAAGTCTTCCTATAGAAACAGTCTAGAGAACTTCCTGCGCAACCTCAGAATCTGACCTTGTACCCCCATTAGAGAACCCGACCATCTCCAGAAAACCTTCCTAAAGAAAAACCGAGAAAATTCCTGCTTGCGCAGCATATGGAAAGCGTAAACAGAATCTACGCTGTTTTTTCAGAAAGGGCCACAAAACCCTCGCTATTATATTTCCTTTTGATCCTCTCAAGTCCCTTTTTAAGCTTCAAAAGATCCTTGTCCACCATTCTATCGACGTATAGCACGCCGTTAAGATGGTCATTCTCATGCATGATAATACGCGCTAAAAACCCCTGGTATCTTTCTTTGAAGACGACACCGTCGAGATCCATAGCTTCTACAGTGATGGCATCAGGGCGCACCACATCTCCTCGAAGACCAGGTATGGACAAACACCCTTCTCTACCAGAGACCTTTTCCTTCGATGGTTCAGAAAGGACGGGATTGATAAAGACTTTAGGTGTTTTCAAAAATACAAGTTCCCCTTCTTCGGTTTCTTTCTCAACGCACATCACGAACATGCGCAAGCTCTCTCCTACCTGAGGAGCAGCAAGCCCCACTCCTTTAAGAGCTTCCATGGTCTCACACATGTCGCAGTATAGCGCCTTGACCTCATCTGTAATCTTAGCTATAGGATCAGCCTTCCTGCGTAGCAAGGGGTTTCCGTAGTAGGTGATTTCCCTAATCATCTTCTTCCACCATCTGTTCTACTTCTGCTGCCTGTCTGTCGGCAAAGTTCTTTCCTTGCTGACGCCCTAAAGCTCCAGTCCATACGGAAAGAAGCAAGCAGCAAACACAGAAAATCCCCGCAAACCATCCCGTAGCTTTTTTTAACACATCGGGGGTTGATACTCCAAAAACAGAGTCTCCCGAGTCTACACCGAAGGAAGATCCCAATCCCATACTTTTGCTTTCCTGAACCAAAACGAGCCCACACAAAATTGCCGATAACGTTAAAAAAACAAAAAGTGCAGCGTAAAATAAAACAACCATCCGTTTAGACCTCCTGATAAAATCTCACAATGATATCGGCAAAAGAGCTTGCTGATAGAGAAGCTCCACCGACAAGAAACCCATCAACACCGTCAACATTGGCCAACTCATTAACATTGTCGGGCTTAACAGACCCTCCATACAAGATGGAAACTTTCTCTGCAGCCTTAGGAGAAAATTTCTCTGCGATCACCTGACGACAACACGCATGAGCTCCCAGCACATCCTTGGCACTGGCTGCTTTTCCACTTCCTATAGCCCAGACGGGTTCGTAAGCAATAACGATTTCATCTATATCGGGAAATGACGCTAATCCCCCCAAAAGCTGGGAACGCAAAACTTCTTCCGTCTTGCCTTGCTCTTTCTCTGAAAGACTTTCCCCTACACAAAAAACTGGCAACAACCCTGCGGTTCTAACTGCTGACAATTTTTTAGCGATTACCTCGTCTGTTTCGGCGAAGAACATACGTCTTTCTGAGTGTCCGACCAAAACGAAGCGCGCCCCGGCTTCCTTAACCATCTCTATGGAAATTTCGCCTGTGAAGGCTCCTTGATTTTCCCAGAATACATTTTGAGCTCCGGGAAGAAATCTAAAAGGAAGATTATCCTCTAAAACCTTCATAGCCTCTATGGAAGTAAAGGCTGGAGCGATACCTACGGCGTCCCTTTCCCTCAGAGATATGGGAGATAGCAATGGTATGATAGCTTTTACAAACTCCACAGCTTCAAGTTTTGTTCGGTGCATTTTCCAATTCCCGAACACATAACGCCTTCTTGTCATAAACAACTCCCTCCCATGTTTACTTCCCTTCGCCGGAGAAACGGTTACCTGTCAATAATTTTTTAGAATAACGCACTTTACACAATTTCTCCAGAACATAAGGAGGAAACAATCCGCTAGGACCACAACATCTTCCGGCCTATAGAGGATTCAGGGAACCCCAGAGGACTCTGAGAAGCAGCACGGGCACCAGTCCGCCAGAATACAGCCCCGTGTTTGCTGACCCTTCGCGTCTTAAAAGAGGGGGATATATTAACTGTATTTTATCGGATTTGCAAAGAAAAACTCTCCTTACGGAAAGAATTCTCAAAAACCTCATGATAAAATCGCATACAATCAGTTAAAAAAAACAAAGAGTTTTGATTAGCATCCACTTATTATCCCAATAAAAAAGGGGCTATGTATAAAATGTGCTGTGCTGCAAAGTTCTCTCTTAAAAAGAGCTTTAGCGCCTATCGATGCAACTCTATAACAACTACTTATGCTTAAAACTCTAGTATCTAGAGCTCTAAAACACGAAGATGCGGAGATTTTTTCATGTTTCCCGAACCCATCACTGTGAGTTCTCTAACAGAGCAATTAAAAAATTTGCTACAACAAAACTTTGCCTTTCTCGCAGTCAAAGGAGAACTCGCCAACGTCACCTTGCAGTCCAGTGGTCACTTGTACTTTTCTGTTAAAGATGCTAACTCCCTACTAAACGGAGCCTTTTTTAACTTCAGATCTAAATACTCTGGGCCTATGCTAAAAAATGGAGATGCTGTAGTCGTCTATGGGAAATTAGCTATATACGCTCCCAGAGGTTCCTACCAAATCATAGCTAGTGCCGTAGTATCTTCAGGCCTTGGAGATCTCATCCTACGCTTTGAGGCAACAAAAAAGAAATTAGCAGCATTAGGGTACTTTGATAGTAAACATAAAAAACCTCTCCCGCATAAAGTTAGAACAATTGGAGTGATCACTAGTCCCACAGGAGCGGTAATTCAAGATATTATCAACGTGTTGAGGCGACGTTGCAGAGACTTCCAGCTTATTTTATATCCTGTTAAAGTCCAAGGAGATGGTGCTGCTAAAGAAGTAGCTACAGCCATTCAACAATTTAATGAGATAGCTCTCCCTGATGTACTTATCGTTGCTCGTGGGGGAGGTAGCTTTGAAGACTTGCAGACCTTCAATGAGGAGATTGTTGTCAAAGCTGTTTATGACAGCGTCCTACCGATAATTTCCGCCGTAGGCCATGAAATAGATTTCACCTTGTGTGACATGGCTGCTGATGTACGTGCCCCTACCCCTTCGGCAGCAGCAGAGATTGTATGTAAGAGCAGCGAAAGTTTAGAGCAATGGCTTCAGGGGTTTCGTAGCCACTTGCTGAGTCATTCGAAAAACTTTTTGTCCTCTCATCGCAACACTCTTCTACACTGGGAGAAAATGCTGGATCATGCAGACTTTTACCGTGAAGCTCACCAAAGGTTAGATTTTGCTTCAATGTCTTTGCTACGCTCCTCCTCCGAACGCTGTCGAGAAGCTAGCGCAAAGCTTCAAAGCATTCAGCGTTCTCTAAGAGTTCCTCTCTCCAACAGAATTCGTTTTTACCAATCTCGATTATCACTGTTGCATACTGCGTTACCCACACAATCTATTACTGCCTCAAAAGCGCGTCTGAACCTTTTGGATCCGCAACTGAATAAGGTTATCTCTGACAAACTTTCTTTTTTATGCTTACAAAAGCAACGCCACAGTAGAAGCCTTTCCCAGTCACTATCCTACCATTTGGCAAAAACCAACGAAATTTTTCTCCGGATACAAAAAATTTCTTCGGCTCTGTACGGGGCTATTCAGCATATTTTTGACAACGATCGTCGTCGCATAGAAAAAATTCATGACCAAATCACTGTTGTTATAAATGAAAAACTTAACCGATTAAAAACCCGAAAGGAGGTCTGTTTGGAAAGCTTAAAGGCTTTAAATCCTAAGAACGTCCTCCATCGAGGATATTCGATGCTGTTTGATTTTAATGAAGATTCCGCTATCATCTCCGCTAAGACGCTTCGTCCTGGACTTGCGGTGAGAGCTGTGCTCCATGACGGAGAAAAAACTTTGGTTGTTACCGATCAAAGGAGTCCCCAGTAAGGTTGCGAGCGATCCATTACCGAAAAGAGAATATTTTCAAAGGCTCATCCTAAGGGTTGTGGGGGTTTGCTCAAACCTTTTAGGAGGCTTTGGTGTGCGCGCGAAAAAACGCGAGGTCTTCACGAGGACTCTCTTTCAGAAAATCATGTACAGCGTAGGCATTATGCAAGAACAATCCATAGATTTCGAAGAGGCTATGCGCCGGTTGGAAGAAATTGTAGATCTGATGAATGCTCCATCCACATCGTTAGATGCTTCATTAAAACTATACGAGGAAGCAGATACGTTGATGCGCCTGTGCGAGCGACGCATCAATGAGGTCGAAAAACGTATCCGCTTCCTAGCAGACGAGCGCGCAAAAGAGCGCGAGCTTGCTGGAGAATCTGTATAGTCATTTCGTCTTACTATGGATCGTCCTTCTCTTATTGATATCATTGATAAAGACTCTGTCAACAGCACTCCTTTCTCTGAGTCCACGAGTGCGGTGAGTTCCATTCAAGACTCACTAAGACTTTTGCAAAAAAAATTAGAGTCCGCTCAGAGTTTTGACGAAATGCTCTCCATCTACGAAGAGGCTTTTGCCATTTTGAATCCTGCCCTTCAAACTCTCAAACAAACGCACCAAGAGTATAAGGTAGTAGTGACCGACGACAAAGGTTATCCCCTCAAAGATACTGACAACAACCCTATTTTCAAGGATTTTGCTTACGAGGAATATCTATCATGACAGAGACTGCTAAATTTCTGGACGTCGTCCAATCTCCAGAACATCTACGCCAGCTTTCTCCCAATGATTTACCTCTTCTTGCCGATGAGATCCGTCATAAAATTATCTCTGTACTTTCGAAGACCGGAGGTCATTTGTCTTCCAACTTGGGATGTGTGGAACTTAGCCTAGCTATGCACTATGTTTTCAACTCACCCGAAGATAAATTTGTCTTCGACGTAGGCCATCAATGTTACACACACAAACTCATTACTGGGCGCAATGACCAGCGCTTCTGCAGCATCCGCAAAAGTGAAGGCCTTAGTGGTTTTTCCAATCCCGAAGAATCTCCTCATGACCTTTTTTACACAGGACATGCAGGTAATGCCCTCTCCCTCGCCTTAGGGTTAGCAGAAACAGAAAAGCAACAACAGACAGGGAACCATGTTCTGTGCTTCATTGGCGACGCCTCCCTTTCTTGCGGGCTAACTATGGAAGCCCTCAATAATATCCCAGATAATTTGGAAAATTTTATTATCATTCTCAATGACAATAAAATGTCCATCTCTGAGAATGTAGGCTCTACAGCAAGAATCCTGAGCAAGCTCCTTAACCATCCCACAGCTGGCAAACTACGTGACAAGCTAGGGAAGTGGCTACGCAAGATTCCTCGATGTGGGTGTGAGCTGGAAAAAAGAGGCCGTCGAGTTTCTATCTCCGTGAAAAATCTCTTCTGTTCAGCGCCCTTCTTTGAGCAGTTCGGACTATCCTACGTGGGACCCGTCGACGGTCATAACATCACTAAGCTTGTCGCTCTTTTAGAAGCTGTCAAAAACCAACCCTTCCCCGTAATCATCCATGCCGTCACCACTAAGGGCAAAGGGCTTGACGATGCCCAGGAAAATCCCGCTGCCTATCATGGAGTTTCTCCTAACTTTGGGAAAAAGAAAAGTCATCTCCAATCTGAAGATTGCCGAGAAGTTGTTGTAGTTACTAAAAAAAGCGAAAGCTTCCCCCAAATTTTTGGTAGAACCGTTTGCGAATTGGCAACTATACACCCCTCATTATCAATCGTCACCCCAGCAATGTCTTTAGGGTCTTGTTTGGAAGATTTCAAGAAGACTTTCCCCCATAATTTCTACGATGTAGGAATTGCCGAAGGACACGCCGTTGCGTTCTCTGGAGGTATGGCAAAACTCAAACAAGGCAAGGTAATCTGTTCCATCTACTCTACTTTCCTCCTTCGAGCCCTTGACAATCTCTTCCATGACGTCTGTATGCAAAAAATACCCGTAATCTTTGCCATCGATAGAGCCGGACTAGCCTTTGAAGACGGACGTTCCCACCATGGTATCTACGACCTTTCTTTCTTGCGCACTATGCCAGATATGATCGTGGCACAACCACGCAATGGGAACATCCTCAGAGATCTCCTCTTCTCTGCAATGGACTGGAATTGTCCTACAGCTATTCGCTACCCCAAAGTGGCGACAGAAACTTCTGACCAGATACCTGTCTTAAGAAATCCCGGTTCAGCGGAGATCTTACACCAGGGGGAAGATGTCCTTATCATCGCCCTAGGACACACCTACAAAATGGCTTTACAACTAAGAGCCAAGTTATTAGAGCAAGGGATCTCGCCCACTGTTATGGATCCTATCTTTGTCAAGCCTTTGGACACTCACACGCTCGGCATACTGCTAATGACTCACTCTAAAATTGTCACTATTGAAGAACATGCCTTGAAAGGAGGACTGGCATCCGAAATAAATGACTTTTTAATATCTTTTGGTTTTGGTAAAAGCCAAGTATTGAGCTTTGGAGTTCCTGACCAATTTCTTAATCACGATAGCGCGGACGTTATGTACAAAAGTATTGGTATGGATGTGGACACTATGTTTACTAAAGTCATGACAACGTTCGGATTCCGCCTACGCCACAGCTCACCGTATGTTAAATACCGCATTACTTCTGCATCATGACTGTTATTGTTTTCGGGAACCCTCGCAATCCTTCTTTTGCTCGGGCATCAGAAGAAATACTGGCGTTACTGGCCAAAAACAACAAAAAAGTCGTTACCATTCCTGAGTGTTCTGCGCTACTAAGGATCCCTTCTTACGAGTCGTGGGACTCTGCAATTCACCCTTTTGAAAGCATTTTGTCAATAGGTGGAGACGGTACTGTCCTACGCGCTAAAAAATTGGCTCTAGCTCTTTCTTTGCCTATCATAGGAGTGCATATAGGTCGACTCGGGTTTATGTCCGATCTCACTGTGCAGGATGCCGATAAACTTGAAGCCATCTTGCAAGGCAAAGGAAGCTCTGTGCACAAAGAACTCTTAGAGGGAACACTGTCAGCAGAAAGCTTATCCACTCCTCAGATATGTCTTAATGACATTGTTATTCATCGTGGGGCTTTTCCCAGACTTACAGACTACAAAGTGTTAATTGATGGCGTTCTTCTAAACACTTTCTCCGCAGATGGACTAGTAATAGCTACTCCTAACGGATCTACAGGATACTCTTTAGCCGCAGGAGGTCCCCTCGTGTGCCCTGGTGTCCAAGCTTGCGTATTGTCACCTATATGCTCTCATGCTCCTTCCAGCAGACCAATGATCATTTGCCCACGAAAAAGCATAGAAATTATCCTTGAAGATGGACCTGAAGGAGCTTCTGTCCTCTTCGACGGTCAAGATGAGCAAATCCTCTACCCTAAACACTCTTTGATCTGCAGACTATCTCCTGAGAGGCTGACATTCTTGAAATCCCCTGCTTACGATTACTTTGTCACTTTACGTTCTAAGTTGCACTGGATGGAAAGTCTGCGCTAGGTACGGACAAAGAGAAAATAAACAAGCAATGCAAAGAAAGGACGTTGCTCTATTTCTTAAGCATTTCAAAAAGCGTTAAATATTCTTCCAAAGAAAGATTCTCTGGTCGGGTTTTGCTAGATAGCCCCATGTCTTCTAAAGTCGCTATAACCTTTTGTTTGTCGTACACTGCAGACAAAGAATTCGATAAAAACTTCCTTCTTTGACCAAAAGCAGCTCGTGTCATGATAAAAAATAGGTTGCGATTTTCAACAGACTCTATGGGCAATTTCTCTTTCATTTCTAAATGAATAGTTGCCGAATCCACAGAAGGTTTGGGATAAAAACAAGAAGACGAAATTTTAAATAAACTACGCACATGAGAAAAAAAGTTAAGGAACAATGTCAAAGAACCGTAATCCGCGTGGCCAACTTTTGAAGCCATTCTTTTGGCTACCTCGTATTGAACCGTCACCGTAATTGAAGACCATTTGTCAAAGCCTTCTAGGAACAATTTTACCAGAAGTGGTGTTGTGAGGTGATAGGGCAAATTGGCAACCACTTTAGCTTTTCTTTGAGAGGTATCGATGCAAGAAAAATCAAATTTCATAGCATCTTCGAGATAAAGTGTTATGGGTAGACTTGCTAACTCATCGTGAAAAAGCCGATCCTTCTCAACAGCCGTCACGCAGGCGCCAGCAAGAAGTAACTTTTCGGTCAAAGCTCCAAACCCTGGGCCTATTTCCAGAACACTATCCCCCTGCTGAACCTTTGCCACTTCTACTATCTTGTTAACAATATTCGCATCGATCAAAAAATTCTGAGAGAAGCCCTTCTTCGGTGCTCCCCCCGTTTCTGCAAAAAATTTTTTCAATCGTTCAAAAGAAGTTCTGTATGCCATAAAAGTGTCTTTAGTACGGTTTATTGAAACACTGCTGACAAACCTCCATACCAAAGACTACTCCCTCCGCTCTTACAGAAGGGAGAACAACGACGAAGCCTCAGCATTAAATAATTTCGCTATCTCTTTAGGATCATAGCCATAGCGACCACGTAGTTTATCCTTATAGTTCTTTTCTATGCACAAATACTTTTCGCGCACGAGCGTGGATTTTATACCGTTCTCTAACTCGCTGATAGGAGCGATCTTTGCCGCCGAAACATCAAGCTTGGCGAATACTTTGCAAGCACCATCACGGTGGGGAACGGGGGCTCCACAAATAGCGCCTTCAGGGACAGCTACTAAAATCTTTTCATGCGCAGCAGAAAGCTCCTTGCTACTTCGAGAAAACTCTTCAGACAACGTCAGCCGCCCCCCTTGAGAAAGCACTAATGCTGATAAACGTTCTTTATCGATCGATCGCGTCTCATTGATGCGGTCTACTACTTTCTGGGCAATCTTTTCTGCTTGAGACTCGTTAGCCGCCTTAACAGTCAGAACACGATATTTCCACACTAGAGTATTAGCAGCCTCTTCAGCTAATTTTAGATAATAGTCTCTTACCATAGAAGGCGTTACTTGCAGCAACGCCTTAGAACGAATCATCATAGACACCATCCTCTGAGAGACTAAACTCCTATGCACAACAGAAAATACATGCTCAGGAGTCATATCAAAATGAATAGCAAAGGGTGTCAAATCTCCCCCAAACATCTCTTCAATCTCTTCTTTTACCATGGTTCTGTCTACATGAATTTTTTTTGCATGTGCGTCTTCGCACATCAGAAACTCATCAACAGCTAGTTCCAAAACAGAAGGCCACATCTTTTCGTAAAATTGAGAGCGCGCGGGTAAAGAATCCGCAAGATTCGGGTACGCGGAGTAAAAAATAACGTTAAGCTTGTGGATCACATCCAAAACTGTCAGCACTCGCTCTTCATTAACTTTCATAATCACTCGATCATGGACTATCAAATCTGTAGGATTCCATGAAGAGGGTGTGCCAATACCGCCGTTGTACCCTCCTCCTTCTACAAGTTCGGAAGAAGCCGAAGACAGGTTCGAAAGGCTCAGAGAAGCTCCTAGAGCTCCCATAAACACCCATTGGCCATATTTCTTTTTCATAATAATTTCTCCGACTAAACTACATCCACGCTATGGGGACTTTCCCTTGTCCTCCAAAAACACCAGCATCCTCTTGAAGAGCAAAGTCGCGTAATAGTGCTCAAACCAAGTCTGAAACAAATGCGCTTGGAAGCTGACAACACTACGCAAGACGTCCTCTACGATTACCCGATATACCAGGCAGCAACCCAAGCCCCACCAAAGAGCCTGTAGAAGTACAAGCTCGACACCGCAATTGTCAACAATCCCGCTCCCCTCTTCTCGGATTTCTCTTTTCGCTATGTCCTTGCTCTGATAAAACAAACAAGCCAACACACCAACCCATCGTACAGACGGACGGCCTTTGACCAAAAGCCTTAGGAAAAGCAGGAGCGACCGGCCAACGGTGAGGGCGCATCCCAAGACATAGAGTTATACATCCTGAAGCAATATCTCGCAACCTCTCACCCCGTACCATATACCACTCATCAGTTGGAAATCTCAACTTCTACACTTCAAGAGCAACCACACGAAATAAAAAAAATTATATTCCATCTATTTCTCTCGACAAACCTAAAAAGGGTACCTGCAAATCTAGATACAGATTCCTCCACAGCAGATCTTCACAAATAACAATGAAGGAGATAAGATAAAAGACCACCCCCACTCAAAAACGTGATCAGAACGGATTAAATACAGCGGATATATTTACAATAAGCAAATAACAAGATGGGAAAAATACAAAACGACAGTGGAAGTGAAAGTACTAATGAAAAAAAAAATGACTGAGAGGGAGAAAGAAAAAAAAATGATGCACTGACGGAAGTTGAACACTAGTAACAACAGAGAGTTAGTTCTGACTTATTAGATACTCTCTAAATTTTCGGAAATCTGTGAAAACATGAGACCGATCTTTTTCCATAACTCGGATAATAGATTTATCAGCAAAGTTCAGTAAGGCTCTCTCTTGCTCAGGAAGAAAAGTTGTCATCTCCCCCTTCTCCTCCTCAAACAACCATATCAGCACTTTGTCAGGAAGAAAGATCCCTTCAAAGCAAGCTAAAATCTTTTCTACGTCTCCTCTATCCTTGCCCACACTAACAACAAACTTCTTACTATTATTGAAATAGTAACTCTCCGCAATAATCATGTGACTGAAAGTAGAAAATTTACTAGCCCTCCAATAAGATTGTACCGTCTGCAAAATCTCTTCTACACAGTCAAAATACTCTTTACGTCCCGTTAGAGCAAATAACGTCATCAAAGACTCTGCTACCAAAGCATTACCAGAAATATCTTCCTTGTCTGCAAAAGAGGCCTGTTTCAGGATAACATCCTTATCCCTACCGTCCGTAGTATAAAAGCACCCTGCATCAGATCTAAACGAAGTAAATAATTCATCCGTCATAGACTTTGCGAAATGCAGCCACTTAATACCACGCCCTGCTTGAAAAAGAGCCAAAGCTCCTAATAGGACGGCTCCGTAATCTTCTAATCCTCCGTTGTACTTGGCATCCCCCTCCCTCCAGCGACGACATAACACAGGGGGCTTCCACATGGAAGAGAGCAGAAAGTTTCCACACTGCTCTCCTATGGAAATATATTCGCTTTTGTTCAATAAAAGACCTGCCTGGACAAACGTACTGATCGCCAATCCGTTACCACAAGCAAGGATGAGATCATCCTTCAGAGGACTCCCCCTCTTTGAACGCTCGCCTTTGAGAATGGCTTTTAAAGTAGTCAATTTATCTTGCAGCTCCTCCTCAGAAAGACGATATTTGATAGCCACACTACCCATGTCTAAGTGTACTGGAATATGAGGGACATTTCGTCCATTACAAAAACCTTCCCGACAAATTCCGTAACATTCGCAGAAAATATCTGCATCTTCTTTCAGCGCTTGCCGTATTTCTTCACTAGACCAAGTATAATAGTTGCCCTCCTTGCTCCCCAAAGACCCACCGTCCTCCGCAGTCTGAAATCCACCCTCAGGAATACGAAGACTCTCATTGATGTAGGCTAACACTTCTTCCCCAGTATCAGAAAACTCTACACGCCCAAAAAGGGCCCCCGCTTCCAAATACAGTTGGGCCATAAATAAATTATCTATCAAACGTTTTTCAAAGTTGGGAATCAACCACTTATCATCGATGGTATACGAAAAGAAGCCGTGACCTATATGGTCATGGATACCCCCTAATGCCATCATTTCCAAAGACCTGTCTACAATAAATAAACTACGATTTTCATTCCTATCCTTTCCATGGCGTAAGAGAAATTTACCTAAAATTCCACAAAGTTTCTTTGGAAAGACTTTTATGCCTCCGTAACAAGGATCTATTTCCTCGTAAATGTGAGTGACAATATCTTTAAAGACTTCTTGATCGAGAGATTCTTTTCGTCGACAGTTCTCAACAAAAGACACAACCTCTACAACCTTATGACCCTGGTTCACCATAATATCGCGATCACTTTTTTCCTCCCATGACTCATGAATTCTTCTCAGTACGTGTAGAAATGAAGGGAAACCAAACTTTTCTTCCCGGGAAAGATAATTAACAGAAAAGAATGGAACTAAATCTGGTGATAGAAAAACATTGAGGGGCCATGAGGGAGCCTCCAATAAATCTGCAGAAACAGCGAGCATCCTGGTCAACTCAAAGTAGAGCTCAGCCACATGAGGCATCTCTTCCTTATCAACCTTCACATTCACAAAATGTTGGTTCATAAAGTCTGCAACCTCAGGGTCCTGATAGCTCTCCTGCAGCATCACGCGACACCACCTGGAACTTGTTCCTCCTATGGATAAAAATATGGGTTTATCTTCTACCCGAGCCTGATCAAAAGCTTCTTTGCCCCACGGGTACCAGTTTACTGGTGTATGAGCATAGGAAAGAAGGTATGGAGACTTCTCTGTAATAAGCTTGTTGGTATATAGAGGATCCTGCATTGGGCAATAAAAAAAACATCTACCTACTTTTAATTGTAAACGAAAACAAAAAAATAAGTTTTAATTAATTTGCAGAATAAAAACTAAAAAACTAGTTCAAAACAATAAAAAACAAGAGATTACAAATAAAATAGAAAACAAAGAAAAAAGAACTACAAAAAAAAAACAGACAAGAAATATTCAAAAAAAGCGATAAAACCAACATATCACTAAGAATAAACTCATTAAACCTCTTTAATTAAAATACCCCAAAATCCCCCTCCTTCCCCTACATTTATGAAACAACTACCATGAACTCTCTTCTTAAAGCAAAGAATTCTTTTTCAAGAAACTTATTAAGAGCAAACAAGTTAAACAAATAAAGAAAAAATTTATTTGATTATTACGTCGCAAAATCTTATTCAAAAGACTTAATACTCATGGGGGACCATGAGATTTTCAGTGTAGTTCATTTAGACAGAACCGTGCAAAAGGATCAAAAAGGCTAGATTGATCGAATGAGAAATAGTGTTTGTTCCACGATTATTGCAGCTTCTTCCTTAAGCATGGCAATGTGTTCTCACGCTTTTTCTTCACCCATAACTTTTGATAATATCTACTACGTAGATGATCCCTTCTCTGTTAGAGAAACCTCTTCAACCATCACCAAGACTCTCAAAAGAGATTTTTTTTCAAATGCTTCCTTTGAAACTATTTATCCTTCACTATCTTTCCTAAAATCCAACAAAGATTTAGTTCTTCAAGGAAACCACCACAGTTTCGTTAGCCAAGAAATCCCAGTAGGAATTTCATCTTCGAAAGGGATCACTTTCAAAAATTTCTCAAAAATTGAATTTTCAGAAATTAACTTGAAAGACAAACTGCTATCAAGTCCTAATATAACTTTTGCCAATAATGATGCTTTTTGCTTTCAGAATATTCGTTCCTTGACTGGAACTATAGCCCATCTTAATACCTCCGATGCTCTGACAATCTCTGGAAACAAGAATGTAGTTTTAACTAACAACTCTTCAACAAAAACAGGTTCCGTAGGTCAAGGCGGAACGTTGAACATAGCTGGCAACAAAAATTTCTGTGCCAAGGGAAATAGTGCAGGCTACGGAGGAGCTTTTCACTACAAAACTATTGATATCAGAAATAACGACGCTATAAGTTTCTCTAGCAATAGATCCACAGGGACCCTTCAAGAAAAGAAAGCTCTCTCTCAAAACTCCAAAGAAACAGTACTATCTCAGTATGGAGGTGGGGCTTTTTCTTCAGCCACAAATGCTACTATATCAGGAAATAATTCTGTTACTTTTGACAATAATACAACAGCAACCAATGGTGGTGCTATTTATGGAAAGAACTTGAATATCAGCAACAACAAGTCCGTCTCTTTCACAAACAATATTGGACTGACAAGTGGTGGAGCCATATATGTAGTATCTAGCGGAAATTGTTTTATTTCCGGAGATAGTGGAAATGTTAGATTTCAAAATAATTATGGAAGCAACAGGACCAGAAATTCTATTAGAGTCTCAAGAAACTCTGTCCTAACCTTACAAGCCAAAAACCGCTATGAAATCTTTCTTGGAGACCCCCTAGAGGTCAAAGAAAATAGCACAGTAACGCTTAATCCAAACAATAAGATCTCTCCAAACTTAGGAAAAATAGTGTTTTCTTCCGAAGGGGATGATTTGTCAGAGACCGACAGAACCTCCACGATTGATAGTCCAACTATCCAAAACGATGGTATTGTATACGTGTGCAACAATGCTATCCTTGCTCCATTAACTTTTTCGCAAACAGGAGGATGGTTAATAATAGGCGCTGCAGGAACAGTGACAACCTTAGACAAAACAGAAACTACTCCTTCTTCAACTAAAAAAAATTCTGTGCTAAACATTTCTAAACTAGGTATTGATGTAAGCTCCATCCTAGATAACCCTGTACTCGGCAAAGGAAAATCCACTGATAGTGTGAGCATACCTCAACTAATCGCAAGGTCCCCAACAGCTAATGAAATTCAGCAAAGAACACAAACATCGCTATCCGGAGAGATCACAATCTCAGGCCCCATCTATTTGACCGATGCTGACTTGCTACTATACGAAAATAATATTCGAATGGCATCTCCTATACCGGAGATCTCACTGCTTCAATTGGGAGAAGGAGAAAAACAACAAGAACAAACCACAGCCAACGGAAATATCAACGTATCTCAGGTCGATTTAAACACCCAACCTTCTCATTACGGCTATCAAGGCGTCTGGCATCTTGCTTGGGATAAAAGCACTCTTAAAGGTTCTTGGATACCGAGTGGAGAGTACATAGTTTCTCCAGAAAGGTCTGGAGCTATCATTGCTAACTCTATTTGGGGAAACTATGCAGGAATACATTCCCTCCTAAAGGTGTTACATAAAAACAATTACTCCTCTAATGGGTATCCTCACAACAGGACAAGATGGCTTCATGGAGCGTCTTTCTTCGGAGTAACAAACCTTTTTAAACCCCACCCAACAAACTTCAAATACAAAAGTGCTGGAGGTGTGGCTAGAATCTCCTCTCAATCACCCCAAGACGTTTCTTGTGGAATCGCTGTGGCAAAAATACGTGGAAACACTGTAGATGAAAACTTCTCCCAAAAGAGCAAAAATGATCTCCTATGTGGAGCAGCTCTTTTGGAAATAATCCCATGGCAAAATCGGTATATTTCCATAATAAAATCCTCTATAGCTTACGGAAATAGTAAAGAACGTCTAGAAAGCGTATTTGAATATACACTTCCTTCCAAAGAGTCTGGAAATGCAGAGTATCGGATTCATTCATTAGCGGGAGAATGTTTTCTATACTCTCCGTCAATAGGCTATCTACCTCTTCCTGGGATAAAATTGTTTCCTAAAATATTTCCTTTTGTAGCGGTTTCAGCAATGGGAGCAAAGATATCAGGATTCAAAGAGCAGGGTAGCTTCCCAAGAAATTTTTCTTCTTTACATCACTTCCTGAACATCTCTACTCCTATTGGGGTGCAATTACATAAAATATACTCCTCCCCGGGACATTCCCTATCTTGCGATGCCAATTTCTCTTTTTCCCCAGATGTTTACAGAAAAAATCCCGCAGTAAAAGGTCGATTATTGTTTAACAATGCTGTCTGGGAACAAGAGGGAGAAGATTTATCCTGGATAGGTTTTGAAATAGATTCCTCTATAAAGTACAAAATCCAGTCCTGGCAAATGAGCGCTAATTACTCTCTGCATGGTCGACAATCTTCTATGCATCATACAGCGAATGCAGGCATTCAAAAGATATTTTAAGAGAATATATGAAGTTTAAGAATAAAAAATTTTCTATCATCCTTTTGGCCGGCTTATTACGCATTTCCTCTGAAGCTCAAGAAACGCCTCTCGGAACAGAAACAACCGAACAAGCTATTTCTTCTTTTGATGATCTCATTGACAAGACAAAAAAACCTCAACCTACACTCACCTTGAAATTTAGCGATAACATAAGCGCTGAGAACAAATTTTTTACAGCACCTGAAAACTCAGAGCAATCGCCAGAAATAATTACAGAAAAGTCGGTCTCTTTATTGGTAGATGGAGAATCAGGGACCTCATCCCCCTTTCCAGGAATAATCTCAACTCCTACTTCTCTCACATTAAAGGGAGAAAATCATCAATTCAAAATTTCTGGTTTTAAGTTGGAAGATAACAAGGAGAAAGGGGTTAGTCTAATTTCCTCAAGCACTTTGCTCCTTTCCGGATTCTCCTCTCTAGAAATAGATTCTTCATCACTCATTTCTAAAATAGACGAATCAGCACCAAAAGCTTTGAATGAAGAAACATCTGCTCCGACCTCTTTTTCGTTCTTAGTGGGATCCAGTGTTACTATTTCTGAAAATGGTTCTGTTACTTTCGTCGGAAATTCCAGCAATCGAATACGTCAAGCAAATGGAGAAGCTCTTAGTTTTGATATCCCTTCCATTATTCAAGCTATTCCTCCGAAAGCTTCCGCTAGCTTGCCCAATCCAGAAACAGATAACCCCAACAATACTCCAGGAAAACTGGTCGTATCTAAAAACTCCAACGTAATGGTAAAAAATAATAGCTCATCTACGACGGGAGGAGCTTTCGCTGCCATTACCATGGACCTTAGCGAAAATAGATCTTTGTATTTTTACAATAATTCAGCCAAAAAATCTGGTGGAGCACTAGCGATATTATCTAACTCTCAAACCGCTACTCAACCTCCGGCACCAGCTCCCTCACCAGCTCCTCCACCTGCAGCTTTTCTAGCTGAGACAAATCCTAACGCTGTCTCCCTATCAAAGAATGGAAATATCTTTTTTTACGGAAATGTAGCTACATCTGGAGGAGCTATTAGCACTCAAAATGGTTGTTCTATAACTGAAAATAGGCAAGTAGTATTCAGTAGCAACTTAGCTGACACTGGAGGAAGTGCTATTCACCTAGCAAAAGGAAGCAACCAAACACAACCAACAGAATCTCCACAATTGCTCTTCAAGGGAAATAGGGGTGTGATTTTTTCCTATAACACCTGCACAGGCAAAGGTGGAGCTATTTTTGCCGATGCTGGCACTAAAATTTCCTTGTTTGCCGATGCTGGCGACATTATTTTCTTTGGAAATACCTTTCAGGGGATTGAAAACACTCCTCCAAAAAGTGAAAAAAAAAGTGGAAGCGGTACATGTGCTATTTTTCTAGAATCTGGACAAAATAACTCCTCCGCAGCTATTGATACTCTTTGCGCCTCTGCTTCAAGGACTATTGCATTCTTTGACTCTATCAAATGTGATACTTCCAAGTCCTCTCAAAAAAGTATACCTGTTAGCCGAGAAACACCTGAGGAAGAACTTCCTGAAGACTCACCTGATGAACCCTCAGAGCCTGCTCCTCCCTCATCAGACTCCACTCAACCTATCCCCCTCCAGATGAATAAGGTCTCAGGAGAAACTGGAGACGGTGCTCAAGTTTTTGCAGAGCAAGAAAGCTATACCGGAACAATTCTGTTTTCACTAGGCCGTCCTTCGTATGGTTCCAATATGGATGGTTCTAATCAGATTGCAGAGGTCAAACAACCTGTAACTCTCGGCGCAGGGACTCTAATTATCGACAGAGACACCACCTTCAAATGCCAGTCCTTCACGCAAGAGGGTAAAAGCACTATACGGTTCGGATCCGGATCTAAGCTAGAGACTACTGGAGCGGAAGCAACAGAAGCTACAGGAAAGACTATTGCAGAAAGCTTGAAAAACATCGAAATAGACTTGGACAGCTTTGATCATATTCCTAACTCTACTACAGAGTCTTACGAAAAAGCTATCTCTATCATCCTAAAGCCTTCCGGACAGCAAGTCGCATCCCTGAATGCCGACTCACTAAAAATTTCCTGTACTTCTCCCCAATGTTTTGCCGCCTATAACCAATTTAGCTTTGGAACTTCTATAACCTTTCCTATACTAAAAATTTCTTCTGGATCTCAAGGCGAAACAGAGATGCAGTCTTTGGAAGATATTACCCCCCCTGGATCTATAACTATCAACCCCGATACAGGGTATTCCGGAACTCTTACCTTCGAATGGAAAGGAAATGGTGTGGAAGGAAAAACTGGTGATAACGACAAGATATTAAACGCGACATGGACACCTACGGGATATAATGCATCAGCAAACTTCCGTAGTCCTACTTTCTTTGATGCTTCATGGATAGGAGCTTCCGCAGCAAGGACTGTTAGTAACGCCACACTATCTAAGATAGTTTGCCCATCAGATAAGATTTTCTTATCTTCTTCGGGGGAAGGACTTTTTTCCTCATTAAATCTTGGTAAAAAGGACGCTCGATCTCGGTACGAAGGGAAAGGCTTTGAAGTTAACTTATCCTTTGGCAACTTATCCTCGTCTTCTTTAGAGGTACGACTAGCTAGGATTTCAGGAGACACCTCTAATAGTCACTTTGGAGAAAGTATGGATACCGACTCTTATGTCGCAGGCTTTTCCATACAGAAAACCTCACCATCCAAAAGAATAGGCGAAGTTTTCGCAGAAGCATCCATCTACTACGCATTTTCTCAGAATAATCTGTACTCCACTCAGTCAGATCTTAATCCTAGAAAGCTTGAATTTGAAAGTCACTCATTTATATCAGCAATTACTGTTTCTGGTCCCTTCCTTGGCACTCCCATTACTCCGCATTTCTTCTCTGCAACGCCTTTCCTGAAAAGTGAGTTTGCTCTCTCAAAAATCCCCTCTTGCATGGAACAAGAAAACATCAGCAACACACTGTTATCACGATCAGCTATTGTCAATATTTCTGATGTCATTCATGTTTTGACAACTCTTCCAGAAACTCGTTTGAGAAAATACTCCGGGGCTTCTCTGTACAATCTCTCCGTACTGACAGGGATATCCCTAAAAGCTTCGCCTCAACGGCTAAAAGCTCCCTTCTCCCTAGCAGCTTCCGTAGCTTTTGTCGGAGATCCTTACAGACACTATCCTTCAGGAACCTTTATTATTCCTCAAAATAACGTTCCGGTCTTTGTTAAAGGAAGCAGTTTTTCGAGATGTTCTTGCGAAGTATCCTCTGTGATAGACATAGATTTCTTCAAAAACCTCGCTGTTTATGCGGATTATAAAGGTCGATTTGCTTCCAGAAATTACTTCCAATCCATCAAGGTAGGAAGTTCTGTCCATTTCTGAAGTTTAATTGATTGTAAGAGCAATTTACTTATGAATTTTCGTATTCTTCACAAAGGAACTTGATTTCCTTCTTAGAATTTCTCTAAACTGTCTCCTTTCCCATTGGCTTTTATGGAAGAGTGGCAGAGTGGTCGAATGCATCTGATTCGAAATCAGACGTTCTCTCAAGGAACCGGGGGTTCGAATCCCTCCTCTTCCGATGTTCCGGTGCCTGCATTGTCTCTCTTTTGGTTCCCCACTGCAAAGAGCTGGCAAAGTCGGGCAGGACATCCTCCCTGGTCGCCTTAAAGAGGTTTTCAGTGTTAAAACTAGCAATAAATGTTGCACACAAAAACGGGAGCGGTTGACAAATCTTACTTTCCCTACTAGGGTGTGTAGAGGTTTCAAACCATGGAGTCTATTAACCAACCTACGTTCTAGGAAGGCCTGCTATCAGAGCCTGACTGCACAAGATCTAACGACGTCTCCTCCATATACTTCCAAACAGCATCAAAAAGCGACCTATCTTCATTAGCTTTGTCTGCTTTAAGATAAATTTCGACAAAATATATCTCATCCCTAAGCGAGATATACGCATAGGTAATTCGAATATCTGTTTTCGATCCCTTACCCTTTAGGGATTTACAGGAAAAACGTCTTGCTTTGAAACAACCCACGCCCTTTCTGGGCATACTTTTTCTGAAGGGAATACGACAAATACCCCCATTATCCTTGTGTTCTTTATGATAAGCAAATAACTGAGCCGTAATGAATGTTTCTAAATCTTCTTCAAGAGAGCGAAACTTTTTCTTAAGCCTCTTAAACTGATTGGAAAAACTAACCCCCCGAGTAATTCTTTTAAAACTATTCTTCCTCATTGCGCACGCTGTATTCAGGCGTTCGATAAAAAACGCTTTCGTAGTCAATAATCCCCATCTCTTCGGCCACTATCCAAGGAATATCTCCGTGTGAATACTCACTCATCTGTGTGGCATTTTTGTCAGAAAGACGTGCTAACACATCGTCAATTAATGCAATCTCCCTCTCAGACAAGCACTTAAGATTGGGTTTTCTTCGAGCTATATATCTCTTCTGCTCCTTCTTGTAATAACTCTCTAGGGATCGAATGATCTCTCCATTTTCTATCATGGAATTGATGACTGTTTCATAGTCGGAAGAGGGCGTCGGACCAAAATTATTTTTGATATACGTGGCTCCTATCAACTGTTCTTCGTATTTTTCATAGAAATCAAAATCTATAAAATACAAAAGCTTATAGATAACCGTCTCACCCACATTAGCTTTCTCGCCAACCTTGTCAAGGATATAAAGGAGAACCTCTCGAAACTTCTCAATATTGTTCATCGGAATACTGACACGCATCTCTCCCTCGGACACGGGATCTTCTTGTTCAAAACATAAATCCTCCGAATCCATCAGCTGATCGCAATCCACCTCCAAGACACCGGCAAAACGAAGAAGCTCCTGGTCACTGACAGAAAGAAACCCCTTCTCAATCCCAATGAGAACTTCTTCTTCGATACCTAGCTTCTGAGCCAATTCATCTCGGCGCCAGCCTCTATCTTCCCGCAATTGTGTGATTTTTTCCCCAAAGGTACTATCCATCGTTAGCTCCCATCTTAAGTGCTAGTCTCCTTATAGCGAATACGTGCTTTTCTAAGTAATTAACCTAAAGCAAAAGCTACTCAGGGCAACCACGTCGAAGATAAAGTTTTACAAAAAGGATAGCAAGGCCAAAAACACTATTCCATAAACGTAGACTCCTACTGAGGAAAACTCAGCAACCTAAGGTATGACAAACACCATCAAAGAAAAACCATGAAGCCATAGCCAAGTCATCGAAAAAAGTATAGGGAAAAACAAAAAAAAGATTTTCTATAACCCGTGAGCAACAAAGGGATGATACCCTTAGTACTACCAATACATCTGTTCTAAAGATTTTCCTGTGTTGACAATTTCAAATTACCTGCATTCATTCGTCCACGGCGCTTAAATCTCCATGTTCGAGATTCGTTTTTGTAATTTATTAATAACAAAACAACGCCACTAACTCCTTTCTGGTAGACAACATACGAAAATTTTTACATTGTTTTTTTTAAAAAAATTTTTTAACCTGTCTCGCTGATTCCTAATAAATGAATTTTACTATGGATGTTGCAACTCCTATGCCTCTGCCTTGTTTCTGCTCGTTTGGAGGCATGTGGTCCTAGTCCTTCTTATACTTGTGAAAGCACTTTCAGCGTCTTTTCACGCGGGAGTCCTGTGCTTTGATAGCTCCGAACAGGTTCTACCAGAAACAATTAGAAGGCTGTTAAGAAGAAATAGTCTACCAGCATGTAGTTTCCAATACCGACAACCTCTGGCAACAAATTTCTGTCTCGAACACAATTTCCTCCCGTATCTATGTATATGTTGTGATGCAAACTTCGCGACTCATAGATGGTCCCCTTCAAGATTGGAATGTCCACCTCCCATACAACTTCCTCTTTTTAGTTTTTTCCTTCCTTGTGACCTTTCTCATACACCGTTCCAGGCAAAACAAATCTTTTGCCTGCAATCCTTAGAAAAATTTTTTTTGCTCTTCTTTAACTTTAATAGAGACATATGTTTATGATGATCAACCCTTTAATGGAGAGGAATAATTAGTTATGACCTCTCCGATTTCATCTCCTCTCAATGAGATCTTACAGCAAGTAATATCCTCTCAACCTCAGGGATCAAAAAATCCAAGCCCATCTACAGATCCTCATCCAGGCCCCTCCTCCAGAGAGGAAACTTCTAAACGCAATATTTCTTACAATTTTAACCTAGGGCTAGGGGGGCTTGCAGAAATCAATGTCTTAGAAACTGCTGTCGATATCGTAAAATTACTTCTCTCTTTACAAGACAATCCTAGAGTAATTGCTGGAGCAACAGCATGTTACAATAGGTTGTTGCCTTGGTGTTCCTCCTCCTGCGGATGTCCAAAATGTGGGTGCCCAAATGGTGAATGCGGATGCGGAACTCTAGGAGCACTTCTCTGCGACTGTTTCAAATCTTGCTGTTTACCCCTAGATGCCGACCCTTTGTCAGAAGGGTTGGAGTTTTTCCAAAAGCTAGCAGATAAATTTGGTCCTGTGGCCGTAGCAATTGCTTTCGAAAATTTAGGGATAGATCTAGCAGCTTTTCTTACAGGAGAAACTAGACTAGACGAAGATACAAAAAAAGATATTGAGAACAAAGCAGAAGACATACAGAATCGCTTGGCCGAAGTCAGCCAAAAAAAACACGACAAGAAAGTTCTGGAATCTCTCTTACTTTGGGTAGACGGACAAAATCCACAATTAAAAAATAATATCCACAAAAGTTTAAAAGATCTCCAAGACACAGATCTTCAAGATAGAGAGGAAACCTCCACAGGGTTTCCTGAAATATTGCTGGATGTTGGAAAGAAAGGAGATAATGTCCTTTCCCTTCCCTTATCTAAAGAGAATATCATGGAAACTCTGATGGCCATGAAAGTTTTCGACCTCGATCTGGGTTGTTCAGGAGGGATAGGCTCCAAAGATGCCGCTCTTATGGCCAGAGTCATCTTACACGTTCTCTCCAAATGGTGTTCCTCTTCAGTGACCGGAGTAAGAGTTTCTGTAACAGATGATCTATTCAGGGCTGTTTTATCGTTGGTTCTTCTTCTATTTGGATATCTTCCTGGGAAAAAAGAAGATATAACTGAAGAAGCATTTTTTCATCTTCAAGATCTTAAAAGAGAATTCCCCATAGACAGACCCCTTCTTACTAGATACTTCTTCAGAACCAAGACAGAAGAAGTTTCATCGGAGGAAGAGGCAAACAAAGATAAGGTTTCTACAACCAAAAAGAAAGATAAAGGGAAAAGAAAGTTAGAAAAAAAACCTGCTCTTGATGAAGTAGATGCCTCTTTTCCTGCTCCCCTGCTTACTGAAGACTACGGTAGCGTAAACCATCAAAGACGCCTTATGGAACTTGCCCAAAAGATTTGTCAGGTAAGCGGATCTTTCTTCGAAGGCACTTCCATAAAAAAACCTCAACCACCTATCACACAACAACCCAAAGCACAAAGAAGTGGAAGTAGGCACCTACAAACCCAAGGTAAAGCCGAAGCCCCTCTGGAAGGAATTTCAGAACATACAAAAAGTTACCCAGATGACAGAGACTCTGGAAGTCCAAGCGGCTCGTCGGGTATCACTTCTACTCGACTCTAAAAAACCAGACACGAGCATGGATAAGCAAAAGAAAAGCTAGAAATAATCCTCTAGTAACATGCAATTAAGGATAAGGAGATATGCCAAAATCAAAAATAACGATTACAGTAAAAAAGTAAAACTCAACCAAAAGATAGAAAAATACAAAACGAATAAATCGGACATAAGATCTTCTTGTGCCCGATATAAATCCCTTGAATTCACTAAACGATTACAATCTATCCTCAAGACTTTGGTAAAACGAAGAAGCTCCTGATCTCTAATAGAAAGATACTTCTGCTCGACCCAGAGAAGAAATTCTTCTTCAATGCCTGGCTCCTAAGCTAACTCATCTCGGCGCCAACTTTATCTTGCTGCAATTGTCTAGTTTTAAGGTGCTACCATTGGTAGCTCCTGCGGAAGAAGTGTGAATAAGAATAGGTTAGGAAAGGTTTATGTGTATCCAGCAACAGTAGTTAACAGTTACTCTCGATACCACGATTGATTATGCATCTGTTTCGAAGATTTCAACACGCCAACAACTAGAGTCAATCCTTCATTTATGACCCTTTAACCTTTATTTGAGGTCGAATTTTAAATTCAAAACACATCTTTGCAGTATTTATTGATTACAAAATAACGCCATCAACCCCTTATTAGTAAGAAATATACAAAAATTCTATCTACTCTGAAAATTTTTACGTATGGATTAATTTCAATATAGATAGTAGACTTCCTCTCTCTTTGTTTCGTTTCTGACTACATAATCTTGAACAAGGAGGATCTCCCGCTCATAGCTCTAAAAAAACACCTCGTCTCTCCTCTATTAATGGGGACGTTCTACGATAACTAGCACTCTAACACGGAGGAATGAATTGCCATGACTTCCCCTGTCTCGGGTCCCTTGTCGGGCCTCTTGCAACAATTGCTGTCTTTACGGTCCCAGGAAGGTGAAGGCGAGGGTGCTCCCGAATCTTCCTCACGACTTCTTTCTGGCGGAGGGCCTCATGAAGTCACGTCGGGATTAATGGAGCTCGTGGGATTAGAACCCGAAATGCTAGAGACAGCTTCCAGCGTCGTTGAATTGCTATTGTCTCTGAAAGATGACCCTAGGCTAACTGCTGGAGCAGTAGCTTGCTACGATAGGTTTTCCCCTGGGTGCGCAGCTCCCTGTGGTTGTCCAAGATGCGGATGTCCAAACGGTGAATGTGGATGTGGGCCTCTTGGAGGACTTATTTGCGACTGCTTCAGACTCCATTGCCTGCCTCGCCGCGCGGATCCATCATCAGAAGGAAGAGATTTTTTTGAGATCCTATGTACTAAGTATGGTCCGCTAGCTGTATCCCTCGCTTTCCAAAAATTAGGAATGGACCTCGCTGCCTTCCTCAAAGGGGAAGTTTCTTTCAATGAAGAGCAAAAAAAAAGAGTAAAAGCCGAGTCCAGAAGACAGCAAGAGCACTTATCAGAAGTCGGACAGGAAAAGCACGATAAGAAGGTTCAAGAAGCTCTTTTGCGCTGGACAGAAGGTGGCAACAAGCATTTGGAAGATAAAATCCAAGAAGTCTTAGGGCATGTCCACAAAAAAGGAGTTCTTACTCAAGATTTTCCAGTAATTTATCTAGACGTTAACGCTGAGGGTGGTGTTGTATGTCCTCTATCTGCCCAGAACATTGCTGAAACACTGATGGGTATGTGTGTTGTCGATTTAGATTTGAACTCTAAAGGAAGTGTGGGCTCTAAAGATGCCGCTCTTATAGCTAGAATCGTTATGTGTATGCTTTGCAAATGGTGCTCTTCCTCATCGACTGGAGTAGGAATTTCCGTGACGAAAGATTTATTCGATGCCGTTCTTTCGTTGATCCTTCTCTTATTTGGGTATTTCCCCGGGAGCGAAGGTCCAAATCCGGACCTGACGGCCCGGCTGCAATCCCTTAGAGATAAGTTCTACATAAATATACCCCTCCTTACTAATTATTTACTCACCCGCGAGTTAGAGGAAGTGTCATCAGGTGAAGAAAGTGAAGAGGAGGGAGCCGCAGCCTTCCCCAAAGAGAAAAAGGAGAAAGGTAAAGGAAAAGGGAAGCTAGAAAAAGGGCCTGTTACTAGTAAAGACAAACCTCTAGCTCCGTCGTCTCCCATCGTTAAGGACTTTGGCAGTGTAGGCCACCAAGTGCGTCTCTTGACTGTTGCTCTGAAAGCAATGGAAACAAGCGGATCCTTATTGGAAGGAACTTCCAAAGGAGAACCTCGACCACCCGTCACGCAGCAGCCCAAAGCACGAAAAGGTGGTAGTGAGCACGGCACAACGACTCCAGGCAGCAAGGAGGAGGATCCTCTGGAGGGAACATCGGGAAGTCGCGGCCATCATCCTGGTGGTAAGGAATCTGAGGGGTCTGGGTCGCCTATCATGTCTACTCGGTTCTAAAAACGACCAATCTAAGCATCTTGAGCAATTCAAGGAGCATTAAAGAAACAAGAAGTGTCTGAAGAGGTTCCTTCAGACACTATCTCTGTGAAGGTCTTGAAATGAGATTTTGCAAGCTTACCCAGAGTCTCTATTCCTTTATCATGGAAAATCTTCGTACCAGCGCTTTTTGCCAAAGCACCTGCACCTTTAGGTAACTTTACTTGATAAGTATTTTCTAACTTCTCAATAGCGGAGACAAAAGCATCCCGAGCGAGAACGGAAGCAGCAGCCACAACAATATCTGACTCTGCTTTGGTTCTTTGGATAAGTGGTATCGGCGATCGCTTTTGCAACATTCCCTCGAGCAAACTTTTTGATGATGCAAATTGGTCAACAATGGCAAAAACATTGTTCAATGGATTGGGAGCTAGCTTCGCAATCAAAGAGGCATGAGCCCACGCTAAAAGAACATTCAAATTCCGAAACTGCCCATACAACCGATTGTACGTTTCGGGATACAAAACCATCACATCGTAATGACACAAAGCTTTAACTTCTTTGGCTAGCTTTTTAATTTCTGCATCCTTAAGGGCTTTAGAGTCTCTAACTGTTGTCTGATAAAGCTTCGATAACACCTCTTCACTAGGAGCATGGACAGTAGCTATGCAGAGGGGACCAAAAAAATCCCCTTTACCAGACTCATCGGAACCTATCCGTGGTGTCAAATCTTGAGCATTATTACCAGAAGAGGTCAAACCAAAAGTGTGTAAAATTTCTGGTTCAAGGAAAAATTCTACAAAATCCTGCGCCCCTTTTCCCTGTATAACGAGCTTCCCTGATACGTACAATGTACAGCAAACTGCTTCGCCTCTCGCTTGAAAAATGGTATGCTCAGGAAAGGAGAAAACAAATCCTTTTTCCTCCAGTCGCTGCTGCAAGGCAGTTTGTTTAGAAAGATCAAAAACGAGGGAAAAATTTTTACTCATAACGTCGTACTACGCCACTACCAAAAATAATGATCTTTGCTGCATCGGGTTTTTGAGACACACGCGCATCCTTCTGAGTATCTCATACTCGCTCTTTTTCTTCTTTACTTTCCGCAATAAACAACCTCTTTGCTTAGTGCGATTTGCGTGACGTTACATCTTTGAAATTCTTTTTGTTTATCCGCTGTATAGATTTCTTTCGGAAGTTTTTTAGTTGGTATTTTCATGTTTTTGCGTTGTCTTTTTAAAAAAATTATTTTACACTCCCCCCCTGTTTTTGCTGGCTTGTTACTTTCAGGATGGAACGAATATGAACGCTGTGTTTTCTCTAATACTCGCATCTGCGTTGCTCATGTCTGCACCTTCACATGCAAAAAAAGCTCGCCACATGCCCTCAAGAAAAATCATCTACTCTTTCGCAGAAGTAAAGAACTTCCTAACACCGGGGTGTTTGGTCTGTATTGATGTCGACGATACACTGTCTCAACATCGCCACCTCGGAGGCGTCGGATGGCAGAAGCAACGGATGGAATACCTTCAAGAGCATAGGATGTCCTGCCAGGCAGCAAAGAGGCGTATGCTGAGGGAGTCTGCCGCTATATCAACGTTTCTTCCCAAAGATTTGCTAGAGAAGGAAATCCCTATCCATATTCAGGAGTTGGTGGATAACTCGGATATTTTTCTTATGGGAATGTCCTCAAAAGGGCTGGAAAGTGTTCCCGTGGTGATGTCGACGCTATACCAGCAAGGGATCGATTTCGATACGAGGCCTTTATTTCCTGAAGACTTTTTTCTCGTTCCTAGGCAGGAGCTGTCTGCCTCAGGAGTATTCACCGATGGGGTATTGTTCTGCGGAGGATTTACGGAAACGGAAGCTTTTACGGAGCTATGGCTCAGAAAGTCTCCCTCGATACGTAGGGTGGTGTTCGTTCATGGAGATCCTGCTGTGGTTCAGGATATGGAGAAAGTTGCCAAAGCCCTTTCTCTCTCTTACACAGGGCTGGTGTATTACCCTGCTGCAGAGACTGTCTTTTCTTTCTCTCCTCCTTATTCTACAGCTGTAGCTATGCAGTCGGAAACTGCTCTAAAGGTGTTGCCGGATGACTTGGCTGCTAAAGCTCTGGCGATGCTTGAAGAATAGAATCCATGCGTCATTGCAACACAAAGGTGTCGTATCAAGTTTAAGGGTGGTCAGAAGGGTTTTATCTCAAGAGGGTTTATTATGAGAGTGTTGTTGTCTGTACTTTTTGGTTTGATCGTTGCTCACACGCCGTTCAGTCACGTCGAGGCTGTCACCAGCAAATTAAACGATATCTCTTTAATAGAGAAGTATGTTGGAGAAGGCACTCTCTTGTGCTGGTCTGTAGAGAATGTTCTGTGCTCGCCAGCATCAATGATTGCTAGCATACAAAGAGTCTCTAGCAATCGATCTGGAGGAGTTGCTTGTGAGCTCCCCCAGGAGGAAGTTGACAGACGAGCCATTGCCGAATGGATCGCAGTCAATAATTTATGCGATCATTCCATTGTGCATCCTTCAGTAACCAATACCCTGATCGCGTTATCTCTAAAAAAGGTAGATATGTTAGGAATTTCTGTTGCTGACCTTACCTCGGCAACGTCAGTATTGGATGCTTTGGACAAGAACGAGGTGTCTCTGGGAAGGTCGGGAGTTAGATTTCCGAATATCTTTATCAGAAACCCCGATCACAGGGAGGAGTGCATGCACTCCATCCTGTTAGAAGAAAATGTCTTGTTCACGGGAAGTCTAGCAGAGAATACTACGGTGGGAAGAGCCTTTTCTCTATTTCTGAATTCTCTTAATACTAAACCGTCTCGAGTAATCTATATCGATGGAAACGCGGATAATATCTTGTCCATGGAGGAAGTTTGTGAGGCAGCAAAAATTTACTTCATAGGCGTGTCCTTCAGAGCTTCGGAGCGAAAGTTCAGGGGTTACGACAATGTTATCGCCGATCTACAGAAGACGCTGCTACTAGACCAACTCTCCGACACTTTTTTCACCAATATTCTGTCAGGTTTACAGTCAAAAGCTGAATCTACAGCACCCAAGTCATACTCAGAGATCCTACGAGATTTCTAAAATTTTTTTGTCTACTATTACAGCAAGGAGCGTACTATGAAACATATATTCTTGAAGGAAGGGGTGCGCTAATATGGTTTCTCCTATCCCTACTCCAGGAGGTATACCTCCTCCTCTGGAACCCCAGGTTGTCGTTACCCAACCTGGTGGAGCTTCTGGTTCTGATGAGGGAGCAGGTCCTTCTTCGGAAACCCAAGAAGGGGCGTCTGGGGGGGCACCCTCCGTTTCTACGGTTCGTCACGAATATTCGTTTCAATTCGGTCTCTTAGAGGCGAGCTTTGTGGATTTGGCTCGCCAGGTGTTCGAACTTATGGACTCCATTGCCTCTAGCCCTAGGGTAGTGGAAGGAGCTAGAGCGTGTCATGATCAGATGGCACCTTGGTGTGAATCAAAGTGCGGATGTCCGTCATGCGGGTGCCCCGATGGCCAGTGCGGGTGTGGCTCTTTTGGGAGGTTCCTGTGTAACTGCTTTGCCGCTTGCTGCATCCCTGGGCGTAGGCAGGAAGAGGAGTCCGATGATTTTGCATTCTTCCGTCGTCTAGAAGAGTTATATGGTCCCATAGCCTTGGGGTTAGCCTTTAACTCCTTAGGGTTAGATATGACATCCGTGGTGAAGGGAGAGGTGCAACTTACGGATACGGATAAGCGAAACTTAGAAGCTGAGGCTGCTAGAGACCAAAACAAGTTGGCTCGTCTTGGATTACAGAGAAATGGGAAAAATATCAGGGAATCTCTAGTAAAAGTGCATCAAGGTGAGAAGGAAGATTTGAAGCAAAATGTCTTGGGAGGGCTCCTTCAATTGCTAGAACTACCTCCGACAGAAGAAGATACAAAGAAGTCACTATATGTGGATTTCGGCGGTGGATCTTCGGGATCCCCTCCCGCTCTGTCCGAAAAAGATTTAACAGATCTCCTCTGTCGCATATATGTATACGACTTGACAATCAATCGTATAGGAGGAATGGGAATCAAAGACGCGTGCCTTGCAGCTCGAGCTATATGGTGCTTACTAACGAGGTGGTTTGGCTCTTCAGTGCCTGGTGTTAGGGTATGTATTGATTTGGATCTACTAAACACCGTAATCGGAATTGTTTTGCTAGTCCTCGGGTATGTACCGGGAGAAAGAGGTGAAATGTCGCAGGAGTTGGTAGCCCAACTCTTACAATTCAGATCGTCCTTGAGAGTGGATGAAAACAGTCTCAGGGAAAGTTTACGGTCATCTAGGGAGCAACATCCTAGCATTGAGGAAGGTGAGGAGGAATCTGGAGATGAAGAAGGAGCCGTAGGAGGAAGAGATGAGCCTGATGCTCCTTTATCTGCTTCAGGAAGGAGTAGTCAGGGACCTTTATCCGCAAAAGGATTTGGGGCGAATTTTGGAAGCGTAGAACACCAAAGGAGTCTTGTTGAAGCCGTAAGAAGAGTTCAGAAAGTGTCCACTGTGTGCAGAGCTTTAGGGGCCACCCTTCCCGTGGTCGCTCAGCCAGGCCCTACAAGACCCGGCTCAAGTGCAAGCGGTGATTCCAGCCCCTCTACCTCCGGAGTAAGCGGTGAAGAAGGAAAAGGAAAGAAAACTTCAAGGAAAGGCGGAACTTCCGGTCCCAAGGAGAGTGCAACAGTAGAAACATCTCTGTAAACTTTACTTTATTAGAGTGTGTATCTTCTCACTCCTAAAGCTGATTCTTTCCTTTCGTATAGAGCAAAGGGCGGCGATCGTCTCTTAGATGGTCGTCGCGCGTTTTTGTGTATCGGAGTGACACGATCACAAAGGAAGGCAACAATCAAAAAAACTCTATGAAATATTCTCTTCTATTTCCTTCTCAGAAATTGGTCTTTGAAGTTCTAGATCAAAAAAACATCTGTTCTTCTATCCCTTCCTTTGACATAGTCTTAAGGTTGTAGTACCGTAAGGTTCTGCAAGATACTTTCTAGACAACACAAGTCTCTAGAGGTTTTGTGGAGAATGTGCCGTCAGTTACAATCTTGAGCCGTAATACTGGAAGGAGGGCGTTGTGAATTCATCCGTTCACAAAGACTTAGTTCGATTGGGAGATGCTTTCCGTCGTGCCCGGGAAGAAAAGGGACTATCTCTAAGAGAAGTAGAATCCGCAATCTCCATACGTGTCCATTGCTTAGAAGCTATCGAGTCAGGGTACCTAGGGAAGCTTATATCTCCTGTCTATGCCAGAGGGTTTATAAAGAAATATGCCGCCTTTTTGGGGTTAGATGGAGAGCAAATGCTGCGAGACCACCCTTATGTTCTCAAACTTCTTGATGAATTCACTTCTAAGGAAGCGGAGTTAGTCTTCGAATTAGGGTTTGGATCAAGAAGCACTCCCGGAAGAGATGTCAAATGGTTGCCTGGAGCTGCTAAAATAGCCCTATCTGTACTCGGTGCAGCAACTCTTTGGTGGTTAATTTCTTTAATTAGCAGTGATTAACTGTCCCTGCAATCTTCCCTCATACCACTTTCAGTGGTATAGCAAGCATCGCTATGGTTGTTCTTTATTTGCTCTAATGCTATCGTGAACAACATTGTTCAACGGTAAGGTTAATCTACGCTCTCTTTAACAGCAGTTTTTGGTATTGTATGCTACTCAAGTGTGTTTCGCATGTCGTCATTGCTCTAGGCCATTTACTTTCCGCTCCTATACTAATGGTTAGAGAGCTGGTCTGCGGTCCCGAACAAGAACCTCAAACACCGCCTCCCTTCAAGCCCGTCTCCATCCATGCTAAATATCTGGTAGTAAATCCTGCTGATTTCGACAAATTATATAGGCAGTCTATCGGTTATAGACAGTTCGATACCACTTTGTCTTTGACACTTCCTATCACCATGAAATCAGGGTTCCTGTTTTCTTGTGGATACACAGGAGCTCATATAGACTGGCAAACCTCCATTGAACCTAAGCCCATTAACAAAGATAAGGATCAGCATTGGTTAGGATTCCGTACATTCCAAGAAAGATCCACCTTTGGATATCTCATGCTTTCAGCAGGAGCTTATACCCTATCTATGGATAAATGGCAGTGGTCCTTTCTGGTATCGGGGATGATTGATCCAGAGAAGATGACCAATACAGAATATTCATGGATACAAGGAGTTATCTCCGGCAAGTACCAGATTACCGATAATATGGATTCTGTCTTTGGCATAATAGGAGAAGCTGGACTCAAGGAGACAAAAGCTCGCCCTCTTATCGGAGCTTCTTACAAGCCTTCAGATAAGGTGACTGTCAACTGCATCTATCCCATCAATTTTTCTGCAGAATATGAGTGCACGAAAGTGTGCACGTTCTCTACAGCTTTTCGTCTAAACAGGTTCCGTAAAAGATTGTATGAAAGTATCTATCCATCCTCGAAGGGAATTTTTGAGTACCAAGGCAGAGCTGTTGAAGCTGCTGTCAAGCTATCTCCTGCTCCAGGATGTTCCGTCAAAGCCTTCTATGGGATCTCTGTCGGAAGCGATATTTCTTTGTCTGAGCAGGATGGAGGAAATAAGCGCATCTATCCTTTCGGACACTCGGCCTTTATGGGTGGATCTGCAGTCCTTAGCTTTTAAGTACCAACTAAAAAAAAAACAAAAGCCGCGAGTCTTTCGAAAATTTCTTGGTTTTTCTATCCCAAAACGAAACCGAAGAGCATGGTATTCAGAGATTTGTTCGTTAAAATCCCACCTATCAGCTTTCCTTCCCTTAAGAAAGAAAAAACTTTTTCAGTTTTTTCTAGGTTGAGATAAAATGCCTCTCCTCAATACAATTCTCGCGAAAACATCTCTTAGCCAACCGCTTATGTCAAATTCAGCCCCCGTTTTTCGAAAGGCCGGCGACATGTTCTTTTCGCTCACCTTTCCAGAGAGAGTAGCCGCGAGGAAATTGAGAGATGCTGCCGCTGAGCATCGATGTGCAGCAATCACCATCATGGCTTTGGCAGCTTCCATCCTGGGCCTCTTAAAAGTCATCACAATACCCGTGGAGCTTTGTTCTGGTTGTATCTCCCTACCTATGAAAGCGATAATAGCCGGACTCAAAGAAAAATCTTTACGGTCAGCCTTACCTGCTGGACTGGCTTGGGCATTCTGTGTACTAGCTTTAGCACTCATCATTGCAACCGTAGTGGCTGCGGCCTTCCTACCGCCACCCGTAGTCTTCTTCTCCATAGGCATTGTTATAGCCGCTGCTTCAGCAACAAGCTTCCTCTCTATGCACAACCAAATCTATGAGACAGAGACGTCAGTAACAACAAATGTTAAACACTAGTCTCTCTTAAAAGGAGTTTCTTTTTCTTCAAAAGTTAAAAGACTCCTTTCGAAAAGAAAGGAAGAATTTCTAGAATTCTTGTCTCTTTCTTACCAAGTTTTTCTACGAATAGAGAACAGACTTAGGATTAGTTGATTACAGAAACTCCTTCTTTTCATTTGCAGATGTAGAAAATATCGTTTTCTTTCTTCCTAAAAAAAATTCATACACATCAAAGATCTTTTAGATTATCTAGAGAAAAAAGAATTCTTTAAAGAAAGCTCATCAGGCAAAACATAGTCAAAAAAAACACAGTAAAAAGGAACTGCATAAAGCATGCGAAAAAGACAGTCCCTATATCTTGTTGCGTTGGCTCTACTTACAAACCTTGCTACTTGCCAAGGGTCAGCTTTGCCGGACAATGCCTCACTTATAGAGAATGCCTTCGATACTGTGGAAAAAGACGGTGTCACCATCCATACAATGAACAGGGATTTTACGGTTTCCTCTTTCGTTGAAACTATTCTATCTCCCTACCACCTAATGATGACTCCAAATAAAGTATTGTTCCAAGGAAATGATCACTCCTTTATCTTAAGCTATTTAAATTTGGCTAATCAAGTCTCAGAGGAAAATACTTCGGACGATATATCTTTTGTAAACTTCAAAGAAATAAAAATCGAAGATAGTGGAGGGATGAGCTACGTCATCAGGACGGAAAATCTTGATTTCTCTGGCAACAAAGAAGTTTCTATACGTTGCAATCAGGTTCCAACAGACGCCAATAAAGGAGGCTGCCTACAGTCGAACAACCTTACTCTATCCAATAATCAACAAGTTTTCCTCCAAAACAATATAATCAACCAAAGTGGTGGAAGCGCTAGAGTTAACGATAGCCTTGATGTTTTTAATAACGACTTGCTTGTTGCATCCAACAATTCTGGAAAAAACGGGGGATGCTTTTGCTGTATAAACAATACGAGCATAGCCTGCCTGCGTAATAACAACGTCTTGATCTTTGAGAACAACTTTGCAAACAGCGTCTCCGGAGACAACGATCCTGGAGGAGGAGCCATCGTTCAACTAAACGGGTCTACAGAGATCGAAGCTAACAACTCAGTCGTATTCTACAAAAACCAAACCTCTAGGTATGGAGGCGCGATTGCGAGTAAAAAGTTAAATATGTCAAAAAATTTATTTTCTCTCTTCATATCTAACATAAGCGCCTCAAAAGGAGGAGCTTTATATATCCGCCCGTCAGGCGAACTTTCGTTAAATGCAGACAAAGGAGATCTTATTTTCCATAATAATACCTCTAACTTATCCAGAAATTCCATAAGCCTAGACAATGGGGCCAAGTTTTTTTCCGCCAACGCAAAAAAGGGGTGTAAGATCCACTTTAACGATCCAATAACTGCCGAAAACCTAGCAGAAATTGCAATCTTTAATGAAAAATCTTCTTCAAATAGCGGAAAAATCGTTTTCTCTCTTTTAGGTGGAAATCTTAGAGAAAAATCTAATGGAATATCCAAGATTCAAAAACTGCGACAAGAAGATGGGATTCTGGTTGTTAAAGAGGGAGCTACCCTTGCCTCAAGAGAATTTTCTCAAACAGGAGGATGGTTAGTTCTTGGATCGAAAGGATCTGCTGGAACCTACTACGATACTACTGGGAGCGGATTTTGTAATTTTTCCAGTCTTGCTGTAGACGTATCTTCCGCACTGCATTCGGATAATCCCGAAAACGCTATTCCGTCCCTTGTTATTGGGAAAAATAATGATCAACCCGATACCGATGCAAAGATTTCCGTTTTCGGCCCCATTTATCTAACTAATGAAAATCTTTCCCTTTACGAATACGACTCCAAAATGTCCGCCATTATCCCCCCAAAAAAATTTTTGGCTCTTAATCCCGGAGGTGCGAACAGCAACAATATCGATGTATCCAGCGTAGATTTAACAACTCAGCCCGCACATCACGGATACCAAGGCTCTTGGCTATTATCTTGGGAAAATGCTACAGAAGAAGGGTCCATCTATCTCGTGGGTTCTTGGGTCCCTAACGGGCAATATCTCCCCAATCCAGAAATAGAAGGCAAACTTCTGGCGAATTCTCTTATTTCTTCGAAATTCGCCGTTAGCTCTTTCCTTGATGCTATTCATCAACAAAATCGAAATGATTTACATTTTTTAGATTCTTCCAAGAGGAAAAGATGGAAATACGACCTTCAGGGAAGTTTTATTTCTTCTATACACTCTTTTTCAAAAAAAATCCCTTTTCATTATAGATTTTCAGGATTTTCAGCGGCAGCCTCAGCATTCTCCTTCCTCAATAATCAGTTGGGAGTAGCTGTATCGAAGATTTCTTGTCATACCGATCATAAAGATTTCGAACATCAAATAAGCTCTCCTCTCCTGTCAGCTGCTGTCTTCTCTAGTTTTTATCCGAAAAGATCCTTCGTAGTAGAAATACGAGGCGCTTTATCAATATCCAAAGGCAATAATATCTTCAAAAACAATGAATATAAAATCATTGACCTACCCGAAGAAGCTCTTCCCTACTACAAGATGCTCAAAAAGGATGGCGTCTTCTTGAGCCAAGATGAAGACCAAAGCATCAACATTTCCTCAGCAACATTCCGTTCTTATATATTCTCCAATCGATGGGATTTCTTCTTAAATCCCGTTCCCCGAAAATTTCTTGGAACACATATTCTAGCACAAAATTCCCCTTTTTGCTCCATTCAGGCGTTTTTTTCTGACTTTTCTAAATTCAGAAACACTGAGATCACCCTTCATGATAGAAATCTAAAGAAAAAACACTCAGCAATTTATCTATTTCTACCCATAGGTACTAGACTTAACCTACCTTTTCGGTTCTTGGGAAGGTTTGCTCAAACTGAAGTTTCTTTCTCTTACATACCCTTGGCTTATAGAAGGAGGCTTATCCTCGAGGGATCTCTACCCTGTCTACCCAAGGCCGTATGGGAAACTTCCGATTCAGGCATCCCGAGAAATTCTGCAAAATGCAGTATTTCTCAGGAGATTAATTTCAAAGATTTCGTAAAAATCAACACTTCTTACTCTCTGCACTACATCTATTCCTCCTTCTTGCAGTCTGCCAATCTCGGAATCCAAACTATTTTTTGAAGAATTCTATTGTATGTTAATGAAAAATAAATTCCTTATTCTCTTCTTGATAGGCTCGCTTGATCATCCTTTATTAGCTTCAACCCCTTCTTCTCCTCCCATTGAATCAAATGACAGTCCCTTAATTCAGCCAGTAGGCTCTATAGGTGACTTGATCAATTATGCAACAGCTGGAAATTTACAGTTTTGTTGTGACATTTTTGATTCTGATAAACTTTACAAATCTCCCAAAAATGAATCTTCTATAGAAGGGGTCATCAACAACTCAAGCAACTTAACGATCGATGGAAACGGTTATTGCTTTTGCTTATCTGAAGTTTGTGTAGAAAGTTCTAATAATGTGCCCCCTTGTTTTATAAACAGCGCAAATGATCTAACACTGAAGAATTTTTCCCGAATAAAGTGTGATACATCTTCCCAAGTTATGAACACAACTGGATCATCCGTCCAGGCTTCTTTCTTAAACGCCAAAAATGTTTCTATCATTAACAACATTGTTGTTGATTTTACTAACTCTAACTCTTTTTCCTCAGGCAATTATTGGCAACCCGGAATAATACGAGCTTTCGGTTCCAATAACTCTCCAGGACAATTGACTATTCAAGATAATGGCTCTGTGATTTTTAAAAACAATCAAAATAAACAAAGAGGGTCTATCTCCGGAAATAACATCTCCCTAGTAGGCAACCAGTCTGTTCTCTTCGAAAATAATTATTCCATGGGCGAGGGGGGAGCTATTGCTTGTATCAATATCAGCAACCAAATTCCACAAGTAATGATTGCTAATAATCAAGATGTTTTATTCAGAAATAATTTCGGAGTATATGGAGGAGCTTTCACCTGTTATAACAAACTAGATTTTCAAAATAATGGACTTGTCATCTTTGATAACAATAGGGCTTCGACCAGTGGTGGAGCCATCCACTTACATAAATCTAACACAGGGAGTGATCATTCCTTTACTATAAAAGGGAATAAGAGTCTCATATTTTCTAGAAACATCAGTCCAATCGGACCTGCTGTATGTCTTAACAGTAACAGAGAACTTCTGTTATCTTTATTTGCCAACGAAGGAGATATTACTTTCTTACAAAACATAAAAACTGATTCTTCTTACCAACCCTTACAATGTTGCTCCCTCCAATTGAAAGGGAACAACCAAAGCAACACGGGAAAACTAAGACACTTATGTGCCAGCGAGGGGTATTCTATCAATTTTTACGATCCTATAGTTTACGATGCTGAAATAGTTGGCTCTGAAGAGCATGATATACTCATTAATGGAGCACAAAACTCCGGCGTTGATCACTCAGAAACCGGGGGGGAGTATTCTGGTACAATCTTTTTTTCTGCAAGCCAAATACCAAATTTTCTAAAACAAAACTCGGAGAAATACGATAAAAGCAGAACAACAAGACTACCAACCCGAGTGTATCTAAAGAACGGCTCCTTGGCGATAGATAAAAACACTGTCTTAATATGTCGTATTTTCTCTCAGGACGCTGGTGTGCTTTCGATCGGGGCCAACGGAAAAATTCAAATTGAAGGCTTTACAAAAATAAACAACGTGTTGATTGATCTAGATTCCTTTGATCAAATTTCCTCTCAAAATTCGACTCCTGTTTTAATTCAAACTAACGCTAGAATTAACGACGGCGTTTACTTTTCCGGAGAGATAGATTTTAAAACACCAAATTATTTTGCCTTTTATAACAGTTTTGTTATCGGAAGCTCTCTAAAAATTCCTATTCTAGAAATTTCAGCTCCTAATAACCCTCCAGACGGGACAAATGGTTTTACCTTAAAAAAAACCTATTTACATATAACCCCCCCCACTGGTTACTCGGGAAATCTGACCTTCGAGTGGGACAATAGGGGAGATGCCCCCCAGCCAACAACCTTACCAGCAACCCTCTACGCCACCTGGACTCCCACAGGGTACAATTGTGCTCCATATTTCAAAACTCCAACTTTCCTAAACACTGCATGGATGGGTGTCGCCGCAGCTAAAGCTATTTCTTCCCCGTTGCTCCCAGAAAAAAATTCTCCTTTCAAACACGGTCTTGCTGGACTTTCTGTGGATGCTCTCATCTCCTCTTTGAACATTAGACCCTCGCGAGGTGATGAGAATCTGCACTTTACAGGAAATGGATACTCTCTAGGATGTTTCTTAGGGGATGCCTTCTCCTCTTTAGAGATCCGCTTTGGGAAGCTAGATGGACAAGCTTTTAATCAGAAGTTCAATGAAGAGGTTAATTCTTCTTATTACTTAGGGAATATCTGCTCTAGGGGATCTACATTTAAAACTCCTGTCGGAGAAGTACATTCCGCTCTTTCCTTATCTTATGCTTACGGAAGAAACAATATCTATGCTTCCTTCTCCGAAGATTTCTTTGGACGAAGACTCTCTTTTCATTCGAGAAACTTCTTGGCCGAACTTCTTCTTTCTAAGCCTCTCACAGGACATGGATTATCTCCATTACTAAGATCTGCTTCCCCTTTTATTAAAGCTAGTTTCTCTCTATCCAAAAACCCTGGCTGTCAAGAAGTAGAGCTTACTAAAGACGTAATAACTAGACAGATTCTTGTCCCCGTACATAGCTTTGTACAAAAACTTATGATCCCTCCTCCAGCAAGGCTTAGACAATACCTACCTTCCACCCTTTACAACCTTTCTATATCTCCAGGTATATCCTCAGAATCTATTTCCCAGTGGAATATTTTCCCTGTAGCCTTAAGGGTCTCTGCGGCCTTTTCTGTAGACCCTTATAGGGTAAATCCCAAAACCACAATGATGATCATCCAAAATGCTTTCCCTATACCCATCCGTGGAACAAGCCTAGCCCGATGCTCCGCTGAAGTTGCTTCCTCTTTCCAAATCAAGTTACTTCCAGGACTTACTTCCTATGTCGATTACAAAGGCAACTTCTCCACAAGAAATATTTCCAACTCCTTAAAGCTGGGTAGCAGCCTTATTTTCTAATTTTTCGTCAAAAACTTCCTTGACAATCAGAAATAAATGTTAGAAAAGCTTTTTTTATTACCAAGGTTTCTGGATATTGTTTACAATGAAAGTAATGTTTATAGAGGACGACTTTGTTCGATAGTAAATTGTTAGATCCTGACTCTAAGAAAAAAAGGAAACCCAAGAAATATTTCCTCGGCAAGTTTAGGAGGGCCGACCGTTTCGTTTGGTTGCTACTCCTAATCCATTCTACTGCTTTGGCTTTATTCCTTTGGCTAGTGAAGAAGTAGGGCCTTTCGCCCTTCGCCTCTTCCTTGCTTGAAGGAGTGCTTCTGCATCTAGTGTCCGTGGAATTCACCTAAAGTTCTTCCTGCGTCAAAACCTTTCTAATTTGATGCAAAGAAACTGTGGGTGGCTTTCTTGGCTCTTCCCGATCGAAAAGGATGACTTGGGCTTCTTGCAAGAAGCTGTGTCTTACTGACCTATCTCCGCCAAGAGCAGCTGGTTAACCTTAGCTGGTGGAGCTTTTCCTTGGGTCTCTTTCATGATTTTTCCTACAAGAAAACCTAAAGCTTTTGTCTTACCATTCTTGTAATCTTGAACAGACTCAGGGTTGTCTCTGACGACCTTAACCACTATCTCCTTAATAGCTGATTCATCCGTCATAGGAAGCAGCGAAGGATTCTCCTTGAGAATATCCTCAGGACTTTTCTCTGGAGATGCTACCATCATGTCTGCAATTTCTTTGGCAATTTTCCCTGTCAAAGTACCTTCCTCTATCTTATTGACAAGGTCCATAACGGACTGTGGCGTTATCCCAGACTTTATAAGGGAACTCTCTGCATTTTTATACCTACCCGCAAACTCTACTGTAATCCAGTTAGATAAAGACCTAGGGTTTTTGCAACCCACAACAGCTTGCTCAAAGAAAGCTGCAACCTTCTTATCGCCTACTAGAATCCCTGCCGTTTCTTCTGCTAAAGCGTACTCTGACAAATACCTCAGATACTTGTCATAAGGAAGTTCTGGCAGAGTTTTACGAATATTCTCAATAAAAGCTTCTGTTAACTTTAATACGGGCAAATCAGGCTCAGGAAAGTATTTATAATCCGCTGCCGTCTCTTTGGACCGCATTAAAACAGTTTCTTTTTTTTCAGGATCCCAGCGGTAAGTGGATTGTAAAACCACTTTCTTGGGATCTTCTCCCGGCTGAGTAAGATATGCTGATACTTGCCGACGTTTCTCAACTTCCAAAGCTTGAGCCATAAAAGCAAATGAATTCATATTTTTGATCTCAACCTTATTGCGCAACTCACTGCTACCCTTAGGTCTTACAGAAATGTTCACATCAAAACGGACAGACCCTTCTTCCATATTGCAGTCGGAAATACCCAGATAGTCTATCAGAGATACCAAGGATGTTGCGTAAGCGACTGCCTCTTCACCAGAAAAAATACATGGTTTTGAAACTATCTCTATCAGGGGCACACCTGCTCGGTTGTAGTCCACTCCTGCAAAACTTCCAAAATGCTTTAGAGTTCCTGCATCGTCCTCAAGGTGCGTTTCTGCTAATTCAAAAACTTTCTCTTCCCCATTCACTAAAGCACGGACATGCCCTCCCCTTACAATAGGATATTCATACTGAGTAATCTGGAAGTTTCTCGGAGAATCGGGGTAAAAATAGGACTTTCTATCAAACCGACTTTCCATCGATACCTGTCCCTCAACAGCGCAACCAAAAAGGACCGCCTTCTCTACTGCTGCTTTATTCAACACGGGAAGCGTGCCGGGAAGACCTGTGCATACGGGAGAAATATTCGTGTTTGGCTCGTCTCCAAAACGATTTCTTGCTGAACTGAAAAGTTTTGATAATGTATTCAGCTCTACGTGTACTTCCAATCCAATTACAGATTCCCAATTATCATACTCTTTATCCATCAGCATACCCATCCTAAACCACAGAAAAATACTCGGCACAACGGTTTTTTATTTTCGAAAGCTCCTGAAAAGTGTAGGCAGCTCGACACAAATCCTTGTCTGATCCAATAGCCCCTATTAACTGCAACCCTAGAGGCAACTTCTCTTGAGAAGACAACCCAGAAGGAACAGATATTGCTGGCAGGTATGCTAGATTAACAGCCACAGTGTAAACATCTTGCAAGTACAAAGATACTGGATCCAAAACTTCCCCAAGTTTAAACGCCGGTCCAGCACATACAGGGGTCGCGATGAAATCACAAATTTCAAAAGCGCTGCGAAAAGCCCGGCATATCTTTTCTCTAATAGCTTCTGCTCTGCCGTAATACTCCTCTTTTTTGGAAGAAGATAACACGTAATTACCTAACAAAATCCTCCGAACAACTTCTTCTCCAAACCCCTCTATCCTAGAATTTTCCATCATATCCTTCAGGGTCTCTGCGGATCTGTAGCGGTAACCGTAACGCACACCATCAAAACGAGCCAGATTAGTAGCTGCCTCTGCAGAAGCCACCACGTAGTAAACAGAGACAGCATTTTTCAGTATGTCTAAATCTACCTCTACAATACGAGCTCCTTCTTTAGTAAAAACTTCTAGGGCTGCATAAAAGTTTTCTTTGGAATCATCTGACAAATCTTGAAGAAAAGACATAGGAACTCCTATCAACTTAGGAACTTCCAAATACTTGACCGCATCTGAAAAAGACTTACCATCAGAAAAAATATCCCCAGAAGTGGAATCTTTGTCATCTTTCCCTGCGATAACATCCATAGTCAAAGCAACATCTTCAACGGTGTTCCCCAAAGGTCCTATCCTATCTAAAGAAGAAGCAAAAGCTACTAACCCATAACGAGAGACTACTCCGTAGGAAGGATTAAAGCCCACAACCCCACAAAAAGAAGCTGGTTGACGGATGGACCCTCCGGTATCTGACCCTAAGGCTATTGGACAAAACCGCGCCGCTACTGCTGCCGCCGATCCCCCTGAGGATCCCCCGGGCACTCTCTCTAAATCCCACGGATTTCTAGTGGGGTAAAAATACGAGTATGCTGTAGAAGATCCCATAGCAAACTCATCCATGTTCAGCTTTCCCACGATGATCGCGTCCTCTTTTTCAAGGGACTCTACAACTGTTGCTGAAAAAGGCGCCATATAATCCTCTAACATCCACGAAGCGCAAGTAGTATGCAACCCTTTGACATGAATATTATCCTTGATCCCTACAAGGATACCTGCCATCTTACCTAAAGGTTCTCCGCGAGCTCTTCTTTCATCCAATTCTGCAGCCTTCTCTAACGCTCTACCTCTACAAAAGGTTATGAAAGCTCGTACTTGATCCTCAAACTTATGGGTCCGATCAAGGAAGTATTTCGTGATTTCCACTGCAGAAACTTCCCCCCGCAAAAAACTCTCTTTCAACTCAATAGCAGTTTTTCTGTACATGCCACACTTCCTCGTTCACACTTACTGACTGATTTATGGATCAATTACTTGATTACCGAAGGGACTTTTACTAAACCACCCACACTATCTGGAACGTTTTCTAAAAACCCTTCTCGAAAGTGCTCGTCTTCAACAATATCTTCCCTTAAATCTTCGGGCCCTACGGAAGCTCTACCAATGAATCCGGCCACATCACTCGTGTCCACCTGAAAAGACTCCTCAATAAGAGCTACCACCTTGTTCAGAGACTCCACAAAACCACTGATATCCTCGTCTTTTATCTTCAAGGACGCGCCTTTTGCTATATCCCGAATATCTTGTTCATTTAGGGGCTTATCGCTCATACTCAAGATCTCCTGACACCAGAGGTTTCAAAAACATTTCTCATTACTAAGGCAAAAATTTCGAATTACAGAACTAATGATAAAAAAAAATCAACACAAAACCCTCTTAGGAACTCCAACCCTAGAGAACGGAAAACCAAAGAATTAGACAGCGAGATTAATTCATCTCAAACAAAAAAGTCAATGTGACAACAAACAAAAAAGCTAGAAGTTTTTTGAAAAAAAATCTCCAATAAAATACATGAAAAAGTAAAAGACAATTGCTTTTGCATAAAATTAAGGAGATACGCCAATGTTAGGCAAGCTATTCCGAGGGCTATCGTCTCTCATTGTGATCCTTTCGGCCTTAAATATGGGTTTGATTGGAATTACCAATAACAAATACGACCTTATGACAACACTGTTTGGAGCCTCAGGATCTTTGCGCCTCGCTTACATTATCATCGGAGTTGCTGGAGCGATCTCCCTGTTTTATATGGGGCGTTCTTGCTGCAAATCACACCATAAAGGCTCTTGCAGCGCACACCACCACGATAAAAAAGACTAACCTTTTTTCTTCGCCTTTTCTGGGAAAGTTACGCAAGCTTTCCCTTTTCTTTCCTTCTTTCTCCCTCGAGAAAACAAAAAAGATTCCTTGGATTCAAAAAAATAGTTGATACGATTGCTTTATTTTTGAACTTCCTCTATGTATACCCTTAATCAGATACTTAACCTTTCGATCAAGAAATGAGATTACCTTTCAGTAGGATGTTGTTTTCAGCGACCCTGGCTGCTTACCTAAGCGCTTTTGCTAATGGTTCTGATGTAAAAGAAAATGAACCTCTTGAAAATCAACATTCAGAGATAAAAACACCTACTGAAACTAAGAACGGTGTAGAAGGGAAAGCTGTTTTAGAAGAACATTCAGACGCTGCAGATTCTTCACCAACAACCACTCTCCTCTCCGAAAGCAAATTTGGAGGATCTGATCCAGAAAAATTTCCTTTCCAAACAACAGAAAACGGAGCCATCTACTCTCTAACTAAAGGAATACGTTTATCAGATTTCAACGGAAACTTGCTAGCAAAGCCCGTGCCTGTGTTTACCAACAAACAAGGAGATTTAACTTTTGAAGGAAATGGTTTTTCTTTATTGTTTTCAAATAATATGGGACCTACGGCAGGTCTCGCTGTTAAAAATCCTTATACCGAAGCGCCCTCAGATAATGCAATTGGAGCCGTGGCAGCTGTAATACCTGTTGCAACCCAAGCTGATCAGTCTTCGTCAAAAAAAACCACATTCTCTGGATTCTCGTCTCTCGGATTCATCAACAACCAAGTAACCCTAAAAAGTGCAACAACTCCTGCTGAGCCAGCTGTTACTATGGCAAGCACCACGGACACAGAAGATCCCGCTTCCATAATCCATGTTGAAGATTTAACTTTTCAGGGAAACGGTGACATTATTTTTAAAGAAAATATTTCACCCGGAAGTGGAGGAGCTATCTCCGCCACAGCCAAACTCAACGTAACTGCAAATACTGGAACAATTTCTTTTGAGGGAAACGTCTCTACAGGAATAACTCCTCCTCCCTCTGGATCAACTGACGGGGCAAATGGAGCAGGAAGTGAGTCGTTAGCTTCTAGATCAGCCTCCCTCTCTACTAGCATAACTAACGAAGTTACGAATAGGGATACCCTTAAGTTTGCCACTTCTAAAGTTGCCGCAGCCGCCCCTACTCCATCAACCACTTCATCCCCCAATTCCACGCAGGCAGGAAACGGAGGAGCTATAGCTTTTGGAGTTACAAAAGAATCACCTGCAGAAGAAGCTCAACAGGAATCCGAAGAAGAAACCCCTTCTCCAGGACTGTTCGGCGCAAACTCCTCAAGTATAAATTTTTCCCAAAATATAGCTCACGGAAAAGGAGGCGCTATCTACGTAGAGAAAGGGCCTTTCTCTTTTGAAAACAATCTAGGACCTATTACCTTTGTTAACAACAGAGCCTCTAGTGGAGGTGCCATCTACACGCAGGATTCCTTATCATTTTCTGGAAACAGGGATATTATTTTTTCCGGCAATATAGCCTCCTCCTCTACTATGTCAGAAGGGAATGGTGGGGCTGTTTGTTTTAAAGAGAACAGTATTCTTTCTGAAGCGGTAAAACAATTGGATGTCTCCCCTCCCACTAAATCCGTTTCTTTCTCAAAAAATGGATCCATTGTTTTTCAAAGAAATATTGCTTCTGGAAACGGAGGAGCTATTTCTGCAAAAACTCTCTCTTTCACGGATAATGGACCCATTTTCTTTCTTAATAATACCGCAAATCAAGGTGGCGCTATCTATGTTGATAATCAAGGAACTTTAACCTTATCGGCAGACAAAGGAAACATTATCTTTTTTGGAAATACAAGCTCTACCCCAAAGGTTGTTTCAGAAACTCAGCTTACTCTTGATAATCAAGAAAATTCTAAACACTGCAGAAACGCCATATATTTGGATGCTGGGTCCACGTTTAATTTGAGAGCGTTAGCTGGCAATGCTATATGCTTTTATGATCCCATTGTTGTGAAGAAAGCGAACGGCGGACTCCAAGCTGTTACAGTTTTGCCTACTCTTCAAGTTCTCTCGGAGAAAACCCATTCTTCTAACTCCTCCCTTGTTATCAACGCAGACCCCGTTTCAGAAGAGGAAGTCGAGAAAGCTAACCTCAAAACACCTAAAGCTCTTCAGATATCTCCTGTTTCTCATCCTTTGTCCGGTTCTCATTGCAAAATTCTATCAATCGCTCCCAACACTGAAACTGATCTCACTGAAGAAGATGTAAGTGTTCATCCACAAAATGTTATCACTAAAAATTCAGAAGAAATTCCAACTGTTCGTGCCCTTACAGAAGAGGCTCCTGCTCCAGATTATTCAGGAACCATCGTATTTTCTGGAAAAGGATTGTCTGAAGAAGAAAAAGCCAATGTGAATAATCTAACTTCCATCATAGAACAGGACGTTACGCTAAATAAAGGAATATTAATCTTAGAACAGGGAGCCATTCTTAAGGTAAATAAGTTTACTCAAACTTCTGGAAGCCATCTTGTGATGGATTTAACAAGTCAGATAATTGCAACAGATACAACTAATGGTTGCATTACACTGCAAGACTTAAGCATTAATTTTGATGGAATCTCTGAAAGTTCCTCAGGAGCAACCCTAAAGTGTGAACAACCTTTAGCCAGAGAACAATCGATCTCTCTCCCCACTGCAATTACCATTCTGGATCCTAAAGGCTCTCTATACGAGAATCATAGTCTTTCCTCTAATCACGACTTTACGGTACTTAATATTAATCCCGAATCATTGGCACCAAACCAAAGAAATATAACAAAATTCGAAGGAGCAATCTCCTCCCCCTATGGATACCAAGGAACATGGTCCATTTCTACAGGAGAAAACGAAAGAGCTAGCACCCCTATAAAGGCCAAATGGAATTACACAGGATACATTCCCAGTCCAGAAAGGACACCCTACCTATCAGTATCTAGTTTATGGGATTCTCATTTAGATTCCCGGGCCGTTCGAAGGGCGATAACAACCAGCTCTAGTGCTGGAAGGTTCGATTTAGTAGACGATGGCTTTGGACATAGGACCTGGGCATCGGGGTTGGGAGTGTTTTTCCACCAAGATTCCAGAAAAGATCAAAAGAGCTTCCGACACTTGGCTGGGGGTTATGCCGCAGGGCTAAGTATAAAAGCTATGAATGGATCCATAGTCACCTTCGGATGGGGACAACTTTTCGGAAAATCCAAGGATTATCTGATCTCTGACAACAAAGAGTTAGCTTCTGTAGCTGCAATGAATCTCCAGCACCGCGCCTACTTATCTAACCGTTCCCAGCCTGTCCTTTCAATTACAGGAAGTTACGGAAGAACTGACAACCGACTTGTTACAAAATCTCCTGTCTTTGGAGAACTTAAAGGAAGTTGGAGAAATTTATCTCTGGGGGCTTCTGCAGAACTTAAAGATTTTGCTGTCCTTGCCTCTAAACATTTATTATTTTCACCATTTTTGAAAACGGATGTTACTTACGCAAGAGGAGGATCTACCACGGAAAGCGGAACTGAAGGTAGAAAATACACTCTAGAACCTCTTTACAATGTTTCTGTGATTCCGGGAGTTACAGCGTTACGAAGAACTAAATGCATTGAAGAAGGAGAAGAAGTCTCTGAGTTGGACGTCTCTATATCTTACGTTGCCGACATATATAGAAAAAATCCTTCTGGAACGGCCACTCTACTGGCCAACAATCACACTTGGTCAGTAAATGTTTCCAACTTGTCTAAACATGCATTGATGGTACAAGCAGATTCAAAGACCCGACTTTCTCCAAGATGGTGGGTTATGGCCAATTACGCCTTTGAATTACGAAGTTCTTCTCGCTCACACAACGTGTATGCAGGAACTAAAATTAGCTTTTAAACTAAGGAACGGTATTAAATGATGCCTATCTCCATAAAAAGATTATCTTCCGTATACGCTTTGGGAATGTTATGCAGTTTCCAAGCTTTTGGAGATCCTTTGCCTCTTTCCGAGCAAAAACTGCCTCTCTACGTAACAGGAAACGGGACTTTCTTTTTATCAGAGAATACTAGCATTGTAAACTTTGACGCCTCCTTAAGTACGACAGCCCTTCTAGGATCTACAGAAAACTTTTCTATTGATGGCAAAAACCGATCACTATTCATAAGCGGTTGCCAAGGCCCTCAAAGAGGTATCCCTTTGGTTCTGGCAGGCACTTTCTCTAGCCCAGAAGATAAGAAACAACGACAATCACCATCCAACACTTCATCTTCAATGACCTTAAGTGGTTTGCATACTTTCTCCTTCTTAAATAACACTACTTTCTCCACAGAGGGAGTCATCAGTGCGGGAAGTATCAATTGGAATAACAACAAAAACATCGTCGTATCCAAAAACACTACAGTAGCTCTTCCGTCCACGCCTAAAGAGGAGGAGGAAGAGGCTGTAGAATCTGCCGCCGAAGAAGAGGCTTCTCCAACACCTGCTGGAGGCATAGTCAAAGCTAAAGAAAGTATTTCCATAACAAACACTTCTGACACAGTGTACTTTGGAGAAAACTCCTCAGATTACGGAGGGGCTTTACGAATCGAAGAAAAAACTAGCCCACAACCTCCGGAGACACTCACCACTAATGGTGTTACTTTAATCAGTAACAATCCTGGTTCTGTCTCCTTTGAGGGCAATAAAGCTTCATCCTCTGGTGGGGCCATCTTTGGAGGTTCAGCTTTCTTCACCTCTAACGAAGGCTCCATACAATTTCTACGAAACTCTTGTACAGGAGCTGCATCCGAATCAAATTATTTGGGATCTGGAGGAGCTATCTCCCTTCCCAGCGGACTAGCTGCTTTTCAAAATAATGGTGGATCCATAATCTTCACCAAAAATACAGCCACAGGAGACGGTGGTGCTATTTACGCAAAAACTTTCCAAGCTTCAGGGAACACCGGTACTATGTTATTTGCAGATAATACATCTGCAAAAAAAGGTGGAGCAATTAGAGCTGAAATTGTTTCTATAGAAGCTACTAGCAATGTTGTTTTCTCCAATAACATTGCCTCTGGAGACGGTGGAGCCATTCTTGTTGATTCCTTAACATCAAATGGAACAACAGGTACGGGAACAACTTCTAATGGCATAAAATTACCGGGTTCTTCCTTGTCTCTTTTTGCTAATTCCGGTGATATCATCTTTATGGGCAATATCGGAGCAGCGGGCACTAGAAACGCTATAGCTGTCGGAGCCTCCACTTCCATAAAACAACTTTCTGCCAATGCAGGACATACCATTGCTTTCTATGATCCGATAACCGAAGTTGTTTCTCAACCCTCCGCTGTATCTACTTTTTCAAGCACAGATTCTGCGCTAGTCCTTAATGATGGAACTTCTGGGAAAATCTTGTTTTCAGGAAAGTTTGCTCCCAAAAGCTCTACACCTGCAGAGAAACAAACTAAGAATATTTCTCTGGCCAATTCGAAAGATGCTCAATCCAAAATCAATGCAGCAGTGACGCTGGCTGGAGGGATCTTAGAAATTACTGAAGGAGCCTCTCTAGAAGTGTCCTCTTTTACCCAATCTGGCGGTCACCTAGTTCTGGGCTCTGGGTCCACACTTAAAACGGCTTCTGAACCTACTTTAACCAAAGTTTTCATAGATCTATCAACCTTCCCCAGAGAAGATTCTACCCCAGCAACAATAGAAGTAACAGCATCTAACGCAGCTGGATCTACTCATACCCTTACTACTTTGGAGGCTGAAAAAGAGATTCCTACCCCTGCAGAACATACTGCTTCAACCTTGGAACTCTCCCCTACGCCTTTACCAACGACGAAACCTAGTGAAGACCCCTCAAACACAATAGTACCAGGATCGGTCTCGGATAGACCCGCTACTTTGGAAGCTACAAATTCTGAAGAAGCGCCCTCTACAGTGGCAGGTGGAAGTCATCCATCGAGTACTACTCTTCTGGTTTCTCCAAGAACACTTTCTGTAAGTGGAGTAAGGGTCGTCGACACCGAAGGATCTAATTATTACAACAAAGATTGGAATAAGTCTCATAAAGTCACAATTCTTACAGCCTCAGGAGAAAATCTTACAATAAGTGCTATGCCGGAAACTCAAATCCGGTCCGGCACTGACTACGGCTACCACGGCACTTGGACTATATCCGAAGCAACAAATGGAGAAAGAACCGGCACTACTAAAACTATCCAAGCACAGTGGACTCCTGACGGCACATTCTTCCTCCCCTACAATCGAAGGGGAGAGATCGTAGCCAACACCTTATGGAGTACATTATCGGCTGTGGATGCTTTTGCTACCACCGCCTATGAAAGCCCTTTCGAAGCTTACGAAGGTAAAAGACTCGTTGCTGAAGGGATAGGTTCTTTCCTGGTGGGAAAAACAGAGAAAGATAGCGAGCGTGATGGTTTCCGATTTGAAGGAGGAGGCTACGGTGTCTGCTTCGGCTCCAGTTACAATGGGTTCTCATCGGGAGTCGCTTTAGGACAAATCTTTGGAAAAACAAGAAGTAAGTTGTATCCGTCTAAGAGCACAGAAAACGCCTTCTTGGGCACTTTCTATGCGGCTGCTCCTATACCTTTCTTGTTCAGGGAACTGGAAACTGTAGCCTCCTTCGTTTTGGGATATGGATTTGTAGAAAACACTTTAAAAACAGACTATCCAGAAAACTCTGTCTTCACAGCAATGAAAACTTCTGAAGGAAAATGGGATAACCGAGGGGCTATCTTACGCATTCGATTCACTAACTGTCTTCCTCCAAAGCATTTTGATGCCATCACTCCCTCTTCAGGTTTAAGGGAAATCGCCTTTTTCTTTGGTCCCGAGCTTTCTGGCGTTCGTCAATCCTCCTTCATAGAACGAGGAGCTCCTGCTAGAGCTTTCCAAAGGGGTAAAGGATTTGTCATTTCCCTTCCCGTAGGGATTGCGTATCAAGCACACTTGCATGTAGGGAAAAATGCTACCCACATCCGTACATCATTCATGTACAAACCTGATATTTACAGAGATAACCCTCACACCCGCTTAATGCTGTTAGAAAACGGTAGGGAATATAGGGTTGATGGGGCTCATTTACCCAAAAATGCTTTTCGTCTAGACGCCCAAGGCGCAACGAAGATTAGTAATCACTTCGAATGCACTGCAGGGTATAGCTTCGAGGGTCGCAAATCCGTATGTATGCATAGAGCTTCGGTCACTCTGGGTAGAATTTTCTAAAAAAAAAACACCAGAAGGATTCTTCTGGTGCTCTCCTGTACTTCCAAAAAGTACTTTTTTTGAAACACTTTTGACTAAGATTTTTTCATACCTCTATCAAACTGTTTCCAATTTCTTCCTTGAACGCGACTTAGCATCTCTTTCGTTTGCTTTTCAAGTTCACTCATGACTTTATCCTGAGCGTCCATCTCCCTTTTGGCTTGACGCTCAGTTCTAGGGGCTCCCCTTTGACCTAGGGCTTCAAGAGTATGCTCTGTTGCTTCTAATACTTTCTTCTGAGTAGAAACTACAGCTTGCATAGAGACCGTAGCAGTAGTGAGCTTACCAAGAGAATCTTTCGAAGTGAGCGGGGTAGCACGCCCCCTAACGGCTGTGGTAAGACGTTCTTCCACATAAGACCCCAGACCTGGTTTTGAGGTTACTACTTTTGCTGTTATTGGACCTGAAATTTTAGAAGCTGTCTCTTTGTCCTTGAAGATGATTTCGGCGTACTCAACTTCTTCTCCAACACTGGCTTTTTCCAAAGTTACCGTTTTGGTTTTTGCGTCATAACGGACAACGAAATCCTCCTGGGGTCCTAAAGCCCCTTCTCCTCCCTTTGAGAAAATCCTTGCTAAATCTCTAGTAAGTTTTTTTAGTCCCTTATCAAACTTATCAATAGCTTTTCGAGCATCCTTAGCAACCTTTTCTAACCTACTCCTGCCGCTTTTCCACTCTTTTTCTGTCTTTGATGAAGTTTTTGCCGCTTTCTTGCCAGCGTCGATGGCTAACTGAGCGTAAACCACTCTCTCGCCCCTAGGTCCCTCAGAAACTTCTAATCCCGATCCACCGCCAAGTTCCATCAACGCTTCAGCTTGCTCCATTAAGCTATCACTTAAGTCCTCTGTGGAAGAAGAGGAGGAGGAAGAAGAAGACCTAAGCCCACCAGTTTGAAAGAAAGCTCTAAGATCCTCTACTACCCTCTCTGGCAACTTGACAGGATCATAGCCTCTGGAAGCTCCTTTTGGCGAAGCTGATCCGGCTCCCAGATCCACGTACCAGGTTGTTTTAGAAGCTTGTGCTTTCTCTTTTTTCCCAGAGAATCCTAGATAGATGGTTTTACCTGTAGCGCTTACTTTTTCTTTTAGCCTTCTGAGTTTTTCTGCTACACGAGCTCTATGACCCCTATCTCCGGAAGCAACTCCTGGGATATCCCCTTCGGAGAAAGACCTAGAGACTCCGGCTCCTTCTGAAGCTTCCGAGGATCCATGACCATGGATATCTCCTTCGGAAGCAGATCTACCCAAACCTGTTTTGATACGAGCACCTAAACTTTTGACACCTCTAGCAAAATTGCCTCCGGCTTTTTTGGCTGCACCGATAGCCTTACGAGCGGCTCCGCCTACTGCCTCTTTAATGCCTCCGGATCTAGAACTCGATGAAGATGAGGAAGATGATACACTTTCGGAATCAGAGATTTCATGATCCCCAAGACCACCTTTTCTGCTGGGTTTTTTAGATCCAGGAGACTGAAAAGGAGGAATTCCACCAGTTCCCCCGCTACCTGATACTCCGCTAGTCATATTCCACCTACAAAAACTTTCTAAAAATAAAACTAATTTTTATAAAAAAATTTTATAAACAAATTAATTTTAAATTAAATATTTTAATTTTCATTTAAAAGACGCTTAACTTGTTTAGCAACCTCAGGAGAAACATCCTCCTTATTAACAGTCTCTTTGTTATCAGGGACCAACGTAATCTTTCTTTTCAAAATAGGCTGCTGGGAAAGCTCTTTCCTCTGCTTCGATTGTCTAGAAAATGCTTTGCATATTGCTAGCGATACCCCTGTAACCAACAACCCATAAGCACCTAGTTCAAAACATCGTTGGCCTATGATAGCTAAAGCAGTCAAACCCGCAGGCGCTATTGCCAAAGTACTTGATAATATCAGACATACAACGCCTGTGATAAGAAGCGACAACGCTATAAGCACCACAGCCTTTTGCCAAGATGTTGTGTGCTTTACCAAACTATGACTATCGTCCACAGAGTAAGTATGCGGAGTAGGCACCGGCGAACGAAAAGCTGATCGATCTAATTCCATAACTTCCCCAATTACTCCTCTTCCGAATCCCCATCATTGGAAAGTAGGGTCCCTCTAAAACTTCCTACTCCAAAAGGAGCCCATCCTACCGAACCAAACCCTATAGGACCTAAATCAAATGTCCTTAAGGAAAGTTCTGGGAAACGATGCTTAGAGCCTCCCCTTTGAAAATCCTCTACCCATTGAGAAGCAGAAACATCTACATACACATCCATAGGCTCTACTCCAAGAGCCGCTGTCGCTACACGTATCCTTTCTTTGCGTTCCTTAGCTCTTTTTCTATACGTATACAACTGATGATTAAGCCAATCTATCAAACGCTTGATAAGCATGAGACCTCCAGTGATAAGGAAAGGTCCTGCTATAGATATTAATGCTGCTGAGAAAGCACCTACCCCTGGAATGAGTCCAAGAAGAGCGATGCTTACTCCAAGCAGGAAGGTTATACCACCCACAAGAAGTACATTGATGACTTTTTCTTTATTGGTTTGATTGATATCACTAGCGACCATTTTATCAACATCTAAGCTGTTGACTTTATAGTACCCTTTCTTTCTTCCTGTGATTGCTCGAATCTTTTCTCTTGCTTGCTCCCTTAGGAATCTTCCCGACCTATTTCTATTTTTCAATTTACCAGCAACAGTGAACAAACCTGAGAATACCGTACTGAAAGCTGTCCCTAGGATTGATGAACCCACTACGGACATAATAAGAATCTGATAGGCAGCGAGCCCCCCCACCCCACTCACTAGAAGAAGCGTTAATGAGGTGATGAGAAGGAGAGATCCTAATGCCAACGCTACCTTCTCTTTCCTTGATAACAGGGGTTCAGAAGAAGGGTCCACACTTTCTATCGAAGATAAACTATTGGTCCCATTTTCCGAGGATGTTTCCGATGCAGAACTTTCTGAAGTTCGCCTTCCTTTGGGAAGGTACGCAGACACATTTTGTTGGGACATATCCAGAAACGTATCTGCTTTGTTGAAAATACTTCCTTCTTCGGAACCATTTGCTAATGCTTCAGCTTCCAACAAATCGTAGGAAGACTGTTTGAGATACTCTTTCCACTTGCTAAGTTCTCCTCGAAGCAGAGATCGAAGAGATAGCCCAACCCCTATAGAGAGCAATGGAGGAGCAAAAACTAATGCTAAAGTTGCCGGAACCCCCGAAAGCACTACAGTACCTACTACAGCCAAAGATATCCCTAGCAACACACAACCAACGCCTACAGAAAGTACAGACATTGCCAAAATTGCAAACTTTCTATTTTCCTGCATACGTTCTTCTTCTGTAAGAGGTTCTGCTTTAAGAACCTTTTCCGAAGCTGCCAAACGCATATACAAGAGGTAGCATAAACTATTAAAAGCAGAGTTACTTCCCATAGTAAACGCCGTTGATCCTACATTACCCACAACACTTCCGTATCCCGGAATGAAGGATCCACCAAATTTCATTGCAAATCCTATACTTGTAAGTCCCGCTCCTAAAGAAAGACCATGAGCCGCTATGCGCCACTTCTCATCTTCTTGGCATTTTTCCTTGACCTTACTGTGGATGATTCCCATCCCATTTTGGATGGTTGTCATACTCCCTATTACTAAGGTCGATAAAGCTATTCCAAGAATTATACTTTGAGGAATTCCTGCTGTTAGTACAGTCAAAGCTACAACAGCCACTGTGATAGCTATGGCCATAACGGTCACACCCGCTATAAGTGCCATAGAGTGACTATTCATGATTACTGGTTGATTATCAGATATTTCTTCTTGACGATCGAGGATATTTTGTAGATCGGAAAGATCAACATCTGAAGGTTCTACTCCTTCAGATCCTGTAATATCGAAATCTCCATTATCAGCAAAAGGACCCTGAACGCCAGAAATTGTCATGAAAAAATAAATTGTTATTATTACCACACAATAATAACAATTCATAAATTATTATTTTCAACAAACAAAAGCAAAATTAAATAAAATAAACTAAGAAGCCACCTTTATAATTAAAGTAGTTAGCGGAGGGATATCCAAAAATACCCCTATCCCTAGATTTTTGGAATCACGATACAGAGAACTATGCAGACACCACCCCGAGCCATCGCCACCAAAACTCTTAGCATTCGAGTTAAATACTAACTCCACGTTCGAAGAAGCACAGGATAAAAAATACTTCGAAAGACTTTGAACACCAAAGTGATGCACGCACAGCAACTTGTACTGATCCTCTCCCATCCCACTTAGACGTGTCTCCAACTCCTCATACCTAAGGTAGCCTTCGCGGTAAGAACGAGATCGATAACCAGAGCGTGTATACGCAATAACACTGTTTGTAGTATCGCTAAAATCTACCCAATCAAACCCTTCCTGCTTACAGTCTTTCTCCCAAAGCGGAGGATGACCAAGATAGAAGAAATTCAGCGCCTTGACAAAATCGTTAAATGTCTTATGATCAACATCTTCCAACAAATACTCTTGTAAACCTCTGTTAGGACTCCACTCATCAAATGCAGCTAGTTCAGTGCCCATAAACGATAACTTTTTTCCCGGCTGACACATTTGATAAGACAACAGCAACCTAAGTTGTGCAAACTTCTGTTTTCGGTCTCCAGGCATCTTCCCTATCAAACTACCCTTCTCGTGAACCACCTCATCATGGGAAAAAGGTAAGACAAAATTTTCATTAAAAGCATACATAAGACCAAAAGTAAGGCATTGATGATGGGAAGATCGTTGATCAGAATGGGTACGAAAATAGTGGAAAGTATCATTCATCCAACCCATATTCCATTTATAATCAAATCCCAACCCACCATCTTCAACAGGAAACGTAACCTTAGGAAATGAAGTAGATTCTTCAGCAAAGGTGATTACGCCAGGAAATTTTTCATGAATAACAGCGTTCACTAGCTGAATAAATTCTTTGGCCTCTATGTTTTCCCTTCCCCCATCCTTGTTAGGAGTCCATTCCCCGTTTTCCCGTCCGTAATCCAAGTACAGCATAGAAGCTACAGCATCGAAGCGGATACCGTCGATATGCATCTCCTTCAACCAGAATAAGGCGCTTCCTAAAAGGAAATTCACTACCGGATTTTTATTATAATCGAAAGTATAAGTACCCCAGTGGGGATGCAAATAATCCCTATGCCAAACACTTTCGTAAAGAGGTGTCCCGTCAAAGTTAGAAAAAATAAAATCATCTGTAGGAAAATGTGCTGGGACCCAATCTAATATGACTCCTATCCCCTGACTATGTAAATAGTTAACAAAATATCGAAAATCATTAGGAGAGCCAAACCGTCTTGTAGGTGCGTAGTAACCTCCCACCTGGTATCCCCAAGATTCTACTAGAGGATGTTCAGTGACAGGTAATAATTCCACATGTGTGTAATGAAATTGTTGGCAGTACGCAGCCAACTGTTCTGCTAACTTTTGGTAAGACATGGGACGATCATTTTCCCATCGCCATGATCCCAGATGCACCTCATAGATATTGATGGGAAGGTGTCTTCGATCACCTGCTTGAATACGCCGTTCCATCCATGAATCATCCGTCCAAGTAAAAATCTCCTCGCCAATAACGACAGAAGCGAATTCTGGAGGGTAATCGAAACTTTTACCATAAGGATCGCTCTTTCGTATTCGCTCTCCTGAAGAGGTTACTATTTCCCATTTGTAGCGTGTTCCTTCACCAGTCCCTGGAATAAATAACTCCCAAACGCCTGAGGATCCTTCGACTTTCCTCATGGGATTAACAAAACCGTTCCACATATTGAAATCGCCAACCACAGAAACGCTAATGGCATTGGGTGCCCATACAGTAAAAGACACCCCCTTAACTCCCATGAACTCTCTAACTACGGCTCCCATCCTAAGGTAAATTTCTTCATGCTTACCTAGCATGAAAAACTCCTCATCTAGACGACTCCAAAGACTAGGGAACGCATAGGGGTCATGCGCCAATAATCCACTTTCGTGATAAATTTTGTAGTCAAAGCTTCCTAGAGAAGATGCAGCTTGCGTAAGCTTTTCTGGCAACTTGTAGAAAAAAAATCCTGGAGCTTCTTGAAAAGAAGTTGCTTCAACAACTTCTTCAAAGATCTGCAGAGAAACCTTTTCCGCTCCCGGGCGAAAAAGGACTATGACAGCATCCTTAGAGCCTTTCTTAGATAACGATTGCAAGCCCAAAACACTGTGAGGAGAGTCACTCTCTCCCTTACACAACTTCTCCACTTCCCGGGACTGTAAGATTCTTTCTACCATCCCTAAACTCTGCTAGACACGCTTACTGATAAAAACAATCCAACAGATACGTATTTCCTGATTTTAATGCCAACGTTTCGCCAGCCTTCATTATTTTCTTCTTCTTAAGCTCCCTTCGGATCATTTTTGAAGCGCGTAGGGATTCCCCTTGCCAGGGGATCTCCATGAGTCTGTACTGACGAATATCTGAGGGAAACACCAGGGCTATGTCCTTTTGAAGAAATTCTTCTTTACACTGAATTTCCATGCGACGAATTTTTTTCTTTGTCCACTCTAGGTGACATAATCCTATTCCTGGCAAGATGATTTCCAGGCAGCGACCACATGGGAAATCAGGCAACAACGACGGTAATACTGTGATTACATCCCCCTCCTTGCGGACGAGCATAGCCAACACCAGATGAAATAGCTCCTGATATAGTTGGAAAGGAATCGGAGCAGCAAGTTGGCTCACGTCTGACGGACTAGGGATAATCCCCAAGAAACTGTCGTCATACAACCTGGGCAAAAATGTCTCTGAAAATCCTGCAAAACATAGATCCCTTAAAGACTGACCCACGACATCGTGTTGCTTGGAAGCTATCTGTTGGTAAATCCCTTTAAGTAAAACGAATACCCCTTCATTTGTAAAATCTTTGATGAGAGGATGCTCTTTCCTATGACGACTAAACAACACGCCGTGCCGAAAAAGCACTGGCAAGATCTCTTTGAGATCCCCTCGCCGCCGCACCCTAGACAAATCTAACTGCTTGTGCATTCCCAAAGATAATAATGTCCCATGAAAACGGAGATCATCTTTGTAAGTCCTTAGCGACATGACCTTTTCTCCACTGGGAAGCAAGTAATACTTGTATTGATCGGTAACAACCTTCAAAACACCTCGATGCAAATCTTGGAAAACACCAAAATGCTTCAATGGTCGTTGGGTAGGGATAGGCTCTTCAAAAATCATCTCCCTATTAGCATTAAAAACGCGCACAAGCGTCGGAAAAACTGTTGCATACAGGGAAGAACCTGGAATGGTCAAAGGATCGCCTGGAACCAGAGAGTAAGGACGCAAACAACGGAATATAGAAATCATTTACGCCTTCCTTCTCCCCAATAATCCGTTCAAGCTATTTTCTTCTATCATGACATCCACCACATCATTTACTAAAGTTTGTCCTTCGTGAGGGAACCAAACACTTTCGAAAAATTCTGAATGTCCAAACGCTTGACCGTTATGAATACTTTCGACAAGCACAGAAGTTTCCTTACCTATTCTTCGGGCCCTTGAAGAATACGCTACTCTCTCTGCCAACTCTGATAATTGACGCTTACGCTCCCCTATAACCTCTGGCGACAATGCTCCAGAAAATTCGTAAGCTTTTGTACGCCGCCGAGCACTAAAAGGGAATATATGGACTTTGACGAAACCAACGGTTTCGATCACTTTGACAGTATCTAAAAAATCGCCTTCTGTTTCCCCCGGGAACCCTACTATAACGTCTGTAGTGAAGGAAAATTCGGGATTTCGAACCCTCAAAGACTCTACACAGTCCAAGTAATCCTGACGGTTGTATTTGCGATTCATGCGTTTCAGGATAGCATTGGAACCAGATTGCAGCACCAGATGTAATGAGGGGCACGTTGCTCTCCCAGATAAGACTGCATCACGAAGATCCTCGTTGACATCCTCTGGATCTATGGAAGAAATACGAATTCTCTCAACACCTTCTATAGCATCAACAGTACGAATCAAATCCGCTAGCGATTTATCCTGATCCCTGTAATCCCCTACATTGATGCCTGTTATAACAATCTCCTTATATCCTTGCTCAACCACTCCTCTGATTTCTTTTACAATAGATGGTAGTGACCGAGAAGTAGATCTCCCCCTTAGGTAAGGAATAATGCAGTAGGAACAAAAAGAATTGCATCCATCTTGCACTTTGATAAACACCCTTGAACGATCCTCGAATCGTTTGACGGCAAACTCCGGCAATTCTTCCGCGTATGGAACAATTTTTTCTACAAGAAGATGTTTCTCTTTATTGGGAACTAAAATGCAAGCCTCTCCGAGGCTACGAAAAAACTCTTTATCAGCATCAGCAAAGCAACCTGTGACGAATACCCTTGCTTCCGGGTTTCTTCGTATGAGCTGCCTTATCGCGTGTCTACTGGAGCTTTCTGCGGACCCCGTAACAGCACAAGTGTTAACAATGCAAACGTCTGCAGGTTCTTCACCATCTTTTACCTCTCTGTATCCTAATACCGTCAGCTGATCCCGGTAAGCTTGCACCTCATACTGGTTAACACGACATCCTAAGTAAACCAGTCTAAACGTTCTATTTTCCGCAATGTGTTTGTCTATGATTGTCATGAACTTCTATACCTTAACAAACGGAAACCTTCCTTCAAGGTCTGCTACAAACCCAACAATGTAAAAACCATGACCCACGGGAAATCCGAAGGAAACTATTCTAAGATATAAAGACTTTTCAGAGTATGAAAGATAAAAGAAAAAAATCTTTTTTCACGAATAAAAGAATTTTTTCACGAGACACAAAAGGCAACAATAAAAAACTTGTACAAGAGAACTAATCGGAATGAGACGAAGGAGTATACTGTAAAAACTTTTTTTCTAAACTGGGAGGCAAGAACGCCCGAAGACGCACATTGTCCTCATCAAAACGCTTAGAAATTACCAGCCCAGCTTCCAATAACTCTGCAACTCTATGGTATTCCTTACAAGGAATGACTAATGCTGTTTCTTTGTAGTCTGCAACTACTAAATCTTCCATAGTTTGTAGCAAACTAGAAATGCCCGTTCCATTAACACAAGAGACAAGTATGGGAAGCGGGCAGAACAAACGAAGCTTGCTGAGCATCTTATTGTCCGTACACAAATCTGTTTTATTCAGAACGGTGATAATCTTTGGATCAGTAATCTTCAATTCTTTCAATAGAGCCGTTGTTGTTGCTATATGCTCTTCAGCAGAAGGATGAGAAACATCCACAACATGAATAAGAAACCTATCTCTGAGGGCAGACTCTAAGGTACTGCGAAATGCTGCGACCAAAGTATGTGGTAGCTTACGAACAAAACCTACAGTATCTGTGATAAGTACAGGTAATTTATTTGGAAGCAAACATCTCTTTGTCTTGGGATCCAGCGTAGCAAATAGCTTGTCTTCAGCATAAGTTCCTGCATCTGTCAAAGCATTGAATAATGAACTCTTTCCTGCATTCGTATACCCTATCAAGGCAAATGAAGGTATCCCACTACGTTCCTTAGCCTTACGCTGCATTTCTCGATGCTTTATGGATTCCTTCAAGCGCGATGACAATCTATGGATCTTCTCCTTGATCATGCGCTTATCTAACTCTATTTGCTTCTCACCTTCTCCTTTAACGTATCCTCCTCCGCCCCCAGATTTTTGCCGAGATAGATGCCCCCACATACGCTTCAAACGCGGCAACAAGTATTTGGCTTTAGCTAATTCCACTTGAATCCCTGCTTCCGCAGTTATCGCTCTTTGAGAAAAAATATCTAAAATGACCTCAGTGCGATCCATAACCAAGGTTCCAAAGCGCTTCTCTAAATTCCTTTGCTGAGAAGCCGTAATTTCATCATCAAAAATAATCACACCAATGCTCGGGAATAAACGAAGCACCTCTTCGACTTCTTTGGCTTTCCCTTCACTAAGATATGATGACGGAGCTAGCGTACGTAGATGAAAAGTACGAGTCTCTATCGTAGTGATACCGCACGATCTCGCCAACTCTGCTAATTCCAACACGTGATCTTTGGCAAGTTTTTCTTCTTTGCGATCTTCGTAACAAGATATTAGTAGTGCTTGTGAAGGGTCCTGCTCAGGACGAGGTAATGTAACACCAGAAAAATCCACTAAACGTTCTGAAAAAGCCTCTTCACTCATCGACGGTAAACCTTAGTTCTTGCCCTTCCTTAGCAAATTCTACCCCAGGCAAATCTTGATATTGACCAAGCTCCCTTTGCAAAACATGTCCTATATGACTTATTACCAACCTATTGGCCCCAGATTTCACAAAAAAATCTACAGCTTCCTCCACGGTAAGGTGCGAACGCTTCCTCGTTCGCATAACATTAGGCAATTCCCGATATATAGCAGAGAGGACCAAAGTATCAACTCCTTCTAAGAAAGAAAAAACACTCTCCTCGTAACACTGCATATCGGTAAGGTACGCCAAGTTGCCGAACCGAAACCCTGTCACCCGCATTTCATTCTGAAAATACGAACAATAAGAGAACGGCAACTCTCCCATCTTGCCTCTACCAGTGGCTTCCTCTAAAGCGGTGAACGACAGCGAGGCCGCTAGGGAAGCTCCTTCTTGGAAAAAATGTTTCCTAGTCTCCTTTAAAACATCGAGGGTATCTCGGGAGGCTACAACGGGTACCGTATCCCCAAAAACAATCAATTTCGAGCGCATCTCGTCGATACCTCCCACGTGATCATAATGGGCATGCGTCAGAAATATCCCATCAACATCTGGAACAGCATATCGTAACAGCTGTTGGCGCACATCAGGACCCGTGTCTATAAGAAAGTGGGCCCCCTTGTGAATAACAAGCACTGAGGAGCGCAAGCGATGAACAGCTCCTTTGCAAGCCGGGCAAGAACAGAAAGGGACAGGTATACCCTCGGGGTTCCCTGTTCCAAGAAAAACAAAACTCCCCTTGCTACTCTCCTTCAAAGATCTCGTCCCCACAACTCATTCCTTAGACACCTGAAAGACTATAACAAACCTTATTTAAAACCCAACTATGGAGATTTCGTTAGGTGGCTTCCGTCCCACTATTTCCTTCAGGAATATTGCTAGCTTGCGTTTCCTCTCCAGGTGAAGAATTCAATAGCCGATTAAACTCTGACAACATAAAACCTGGAACAGGGACAGATAATCCCAAAGACAAATCAGACCTATCGATACGAACTTTACGCGCTCCTCTAACCTCAGCAGAAACCCGAGGCGAGCATACTGGGGGGTAGTGGTTAACCATGTGGTATTGGGAATCGTCACACACCTTCCTCAATGAGCAAAGTGATATATACTCATCTGCCAACTGCCTCCAGGCCGTTACTTTGCGACTAGATATAGAACTTGTGATTAAACTTACCAGTAAGAAAAATACCCCGACTCCGCCAATAATGAGCCCAACAAACCATGCAGGCAAACCCACAACGAGTGACGTAAATACGCAAGACAGAAGAAGACCCGCCGATGCCATTAAAGCACCTAAGACACTCAGGCAAGTGGTAGAAAGATCCAGGATACGTACCCCATAGTAACGGTCTATAAGCTGACGGTACAAAAATTCCCCTCTATCGGAATTATGAACCAGAGCATGCAGAGTAGTAATGTCATCTCCGAACTGAAAACCATCCAATTCATGTCTGAGGCAGCGCAGCACAGACACCTTGTACTTCGGCTCTGCCGAAAGCGAATCACAGACCATCAACGTAACTTCTTTGGTCTTAACAACACTATCGCACTGGCTACAGTAGAAGAAGTAGTTCCCACAATCCAGCTTGTTTGAACCTGGCTTACAGGGGTTTATCCCATACATACGCAGACTAAACTACCAGTTAAAATAAAAGAATTTAGATAAGAATAACAGAAAAGGAAACAAATATAAACTAAAGAAAAACGTCCTTTTATTCAGAGCAAAATATAGTTTTATATTTACAAACCTTCAGACACACTCCCAACCTTAGACCTCCAGAAAATGCCTTGCATGGACATCCCAAAAAGACGCTTGACAGGGTAAATCAAATAAAAACTTTTCTAAAGAATTTTTTTCCTAATATACTCTGCCACATTATCACTCAAAGACATACTTTCGTAATTTTCGAATGTAGCACGCCATAACTTCCAAGGAACTCCTGATGATTTTATTAGCAGATCCACGGTAAATTCCGATGCCTGACAACAAGCAAGATACCTCGTAACCGATAAATATTCGTCAACAGTACACACATCAGAACAAAAACGATACCCCCTTTCTACCAGGAACTTATGCGACAGAATCATAGACAAAACATTTAGAGATTTAATCAAAATTATAGAATCTCCGTCACGAAGAATAGACTCCGGGCCACTTGTGGGTCTTACCTTGCATGAAGTTGCTTCGTCTGCCTCTTCCAACCCCTCATACCGGCTCTCAAAATTTTGAATTAGACGACTGATGTTAACAGCCAGTATCAAAAACTTATCAAGGGATAGATTGCGGACAAACTTATTAAGCGATAGAGGATCCAAAATAGGCGATTCCAGAAGATGTATTAGCTGCTCTACTTCCCAGCAAGGGCCCTCAAGGGCAGATTCTTGAGAATGGGAAAATAATAATCGCTTACGAAAAACTTCTAGTAACAGGCAGATCTCCTCTAGTTTCTTTTGGCAAGAAGCATAAATATGCGCGCCCTCTGCAAAAGAATGACCTATTAATTTTTTCACAAAATACACGCAGGGACTTGCATCCCTGTATTTCTTCTCTATCTGACGAATACCCTCTTCAATACATACTTGCCTAGAAGACCTCTCGCGAGCCTTTTGCTCTTCATCTATATCTTCTGCCACAGATTCTTCATTTTCCAAATTACGAAGAACAAATTCTCCATAAAGGCGTAAAAATTTACTAATAAAGGAGGGATTCCAGCAGTAAGATAATGGATCCCTACTAGAGAAAATGTAATCTTCCTTTTGCAAGACTTCCAGAAATAAATTCCACTTCTCCTTAGCTGGAACAGAATCTTTTGAATAATAAAACCCCCTACCTCTGGGCACTAGAGTACCAAATTCTGCATATCGAAATAATAATGAACTTGCGTGAAAAGGATTACAGTTTAAGGCCACTTTTAGTAGCGCAGGTTTAGTAATCCCTTCATGACAAAGATGCTCTAACAACTTTTCTGCTCCATGAGCATCCTTCCGATTAAGAACTAAAATTTCTCCTTCAGACATACTTGCCCAATGATCGGAAAGAGCTTGGATAAGATGAGGCAAAGGAACGCAAGAGCTTAGTAATTTGCTCAAAGTCGATGCTGGAGTCGCTGAATCGACGATATTCCTCAAAGTCGTTCCCGAACGCAGATCGCCTCTGGAAGAAAATACCGCCAACTGAGAGGAAAGAAAACCCTTAGAAATGGCAAGAGACAACTCACGCTTCCAACCTAACTTGAACTCCGCATAACTAACTTCCCCAAACGAAGAGCTTACACGAGCAATACTCCATTCCCTGCCAAGAATGAGCCAAAAGCTGTACAGGTAGGCCAAACCAAAGACGACAAAAGCCACCACCCCGGCGACTAGAATCCCCACGGACCAACTTGCAGCTCCTATAAGCTGCAACGACAGACTAACGAAAGAGAACACCACCCCTACGAAGAATAGGTTCCTAGCTCGCACGTAGTGGCCCTCAGATTCCTCAAGAGTCGTCTCTCGACAAAAATCTGTGCGATCCAAACACAACGGACGAAAAGCGCCCACGCTAATCATAGCTTAGTCTTTTCGAAGATTCCACTTCCTCTCAAGCCGACGCATTGTCCCGTCCGCTTTCATTTCCCGAACGTGATCGATTACCTCTTTGTGAAGATCTCCTCGAGATTTAGATACTCCTATCCCATAGCCAAAGATCTTTTGATCTTCGGGCAAAGGAACCAGGCAATGAGAAAACTCAGGAAATTCCTCTACAGTGACTTTCCCGATAGAGGGTTCTAGAACAGCCACTGGAGACTTTCCATAGCGCACCTCCATGACTAACTCCGCTACGCTGTCAAATGACCGCACATGGACTCCTCTAAGAGAGAGCAAATACTCTTCCTGAAAAGTCCCAGACTGCACGGCCACAGAGGAATATTGAGAAAACTTCCCTGGATCCTTACCCAACGGCTGCTTGGATATAAGGAATAGCTCCTCTATTTCCTCTCCTTGGTAAGGAACCATATAAATCTCCTTCAACCGAGAAGGGGTCACAGACATTCCTGAGACAATAAGATCTATGCGCCCACGTTTCAAACTTAAAATCAATGCATCAAAGGCAAGCTCTCGCACTTCAACACTCTTACCGAGCCTAGCCCCAAGCTCAGTCGCCACGTCAATGTCAAAACCTACAACACGCCCCTGCTCATCGACAGATTCATAAGGAGGGTAAGTAGCATTGGTTCCTACAATAAGAACTCGTTCTCTATCAACCCCTCCTCTTCCCCTATTATATCCGCTAAGAGAACACGCCGACAGAGTAAGAAAAGATAAGAAATAAAAAAGCCAATATTTTTTCATATCTACAAACCCCCATAAGGAAGAAGAGCACCCCAAACGGGGAAAACCATAATCCAAAGGACAATTTTATTCGAGAAACAACTTTGATAAAATAACACAAAAAAGATGGATAGAATAGAACAATAACTGATGCTGCAATGAAAACAAAATTTTTGACGCGAAAACCTTGTAAACCATTGCATATAAATAAGAAATGCCATTCCCAAACGATCACAAAAATATATAGAAGTATTCTTGGAGATCCCTTACAATCCCTTCCTGTTCCTTTACGAAACTCTCCAAGCATGGCCTTTCCAGAAGTGTGGGATCAAGATTTTCTAATCGAAAAGATTAGTCACTAGAAATCTGCCTTGCTCAGAGGGTCCTGGGCAGCTCATATTACGCCAATCTATTTGGTGGCAAAAAATTAAGGAAGTCACTATGCAGTCTCATATCCTCAGCCGTCCGTCCTTCCCTCCCTCCCAAATACCTCCCCCACTTTCTTTGACAGAAAGCTCCCAAAAGGAAGACCCTTCAGCAAGACCTCTTTGGAAAAAAATTGCTATATTCGTATTAACAGTATTGTTCCATATAATTACCTTAGGAGTCTTTCTCATTATTGATTGCTTTTGCAAACGTGAAATCGTGACCCCACCAGAAACTCCTTTCCCCCTCCCCTCGCCGCAAATAATAGACCCATTAAAACTCCCCAAATTCTTTCCAAAAATCCCCTCACAATCCGTCCCTATACCTCCCTCCCAGCCAAGGCCCACTTACGAACCAGCACTTCCTCTTCCTATACCAGCAATTGTAAGGCCCAGCGCATGGAAGCTTCATGACTCGTTACTCGATCTGTACAAAAAACAGGAGAATAATGAAATTCCCAGAGCTGCCCGCCCTTTTCTGGACACAGTGTTCGGACCTAAGGATAATCCCCATTTTGTAAACAGCTACCCTGTATATCTCATGAAATCCTTCCTCGATGTGGGTCTTATCGACAGATTCCTTGCGGACCCTGAAAATCCAGGAGAAGAATGGCTGTTCCCAAAAATCGTTGATCAAATCTGCTACCTAGACAACAGGTACTTCTTGATCAATGTATCCGGAGACGGTACTTGCTTCTATAGATCTTTTGCTATAGGTTGGTTCGTTTCTTTGATAAGTAACCCCGAAAATCCTAAAGCCCTCCGAAAAGAAATATGTAGATTGGAGTCTTTGCCTTTTGCAACCTCTTCGGAAAGAAACGCCATCTTGACACGACGAGTAGTTGCTATTTTAAAATTATGTTTCCGAAAACGAAAACTTTCGTTCTTGTTCGACCAAATTTTTCTTTCTGCTCCAATGACAGATGTTATTGAGTATCTCCGCGAGCTTTCTTACTTTTCTGCTGCCCAGAAAAGAAAGTCGACTATGACGGAGGCCGATGCCAAGCAATTAATCCTAACACAACTTAATGATGATCCTTCCTATCTACAACAAGCTTTGACAACGCTTTCAGAATTCTCTCCCTGTAGCTCTAGTATTCAAAGCCTTTTCTACTCCCCAGATATGCTCTTAAACACTTCTACAATGGACCCTTGTGATGAACTCTTTTTAATGTGCAGATTCTTTAAAAAAATCGCCCTATCCACACATAAGGAAGTTGCCCCATTGGCCAGAGCTCTAGGGAAAGCTCTCAACATCATCCTCGATAAAACACTCGAAACCCAGATCAAAACTAAGTGGCCAAGCCTCTTTGTTAACGTCCCTGCTTCAGCAGCATACCGACAACTAAAGCAGAACACCCCCTATCTTTCTGACTTCTCGAGGCTCTACCTGCACCTGGAAACCCTCCCGGCATCTTCATTTGACCCAAAAATAGAGGCTTTCCTCACGCAAATACATTCACATATAAAAACTTATGGAAAATCCAAGCAATCCCTTAAAGAATTACTATTTCTTCAGGATTCGATAGAACACAAGTTTTACGAAGTAAAGGATCGTTTACTTCATTCCCTCTTCCGTAAAGATTTTGCTTTGCGAGCTACAAATGCACTTTTAACGACAATAAGCACTTCTATCTCTCACTCCGAGTATTCGCGAAAAATCATTCAAAATTTTGTCGCCCTTCTCAATAGTAATTTCCAATCTCTCTACGAAGCTAACAGAGAAATGATCCAAATTCAGCAACAAGAATTACTGACAGAAGAATATTTACTCTCCTCCTCCCCCACCTCCATAGAAGCAGAGCAAGAACTAAAAGAAGATTTTTCCTCCCTATTAAAAACTTTAAACATAAAAAACCTAGACCCTTTGGTCATAGACTTTCTTTTTCTGATAAACTCTCCCCAAAGAGCAGAAAAAGTTTTAAAATCATATCGAAGTGCAGCTCTGTTAAATACCTTTTCTTACCTTTACAATTCCACGGCTGCTGAGCTTCTCGACGAAAAAGATTTCAAAGCAACCCTAACTAAAGCCTCCTTCCAGTTGTGCTTGACACAAAGATATTCTTCCAACGATGAAATTCTCTTTTCCCTTCTAAGAATAGATTCAGACGAAGCAACCATTCTACGAGCAGCTTTCTCTCACCCCGAGTTCGTTTACTCACTAGGATGCAAAGAACTTTTGCAATCTTGCTGGTCGGTTCTCGCTGAAGCAAACCAAATGGCTACACGCTTAATCCTTTCACTGAATAGTGAACACCGAAACAAATTAGAACTGTACAAGGATAGCCTAAAGGTCTTATCTCTAAAAGAAGGTGACGTCCAAATTCGAGATAACGTACTGCAAGACATCAATGAAAGTTCTCTACTTTATGCTTTTTTACTTAACCACCCAGGTGTAGTAGATGAAGACCAGAATGCCATGGTGTTCCTTGGCATCTGCAAAAGACTCTGCAACGCGGATCACTCTGCACTACAACTCTCTCTCCCTTCTCGGGCTGTTCGAAATAATTTGTCTAAAAAACGACTAGCTGAGGCAATATATTTCCAGAAAGTATTCATTCAAAACCCATTGTATAAAAAATTGCTGGAAGATTTACTTCTCAGTATGCCCCTTGATGAGTTGGACCGTGCCTTCCGTCACTCCATTACGCAAGCCGAGACTGAGCATGTAGCTTCTTTGTCCCGAGAAATCTCCTCTTTCGCCATTTGTCAATTTTTAGGAACCAACGAAGCTATCAGCCCTTACAATTTCTCTTTAGACCTAGCAGACCAGGTGTCGCTGTTAACTGAAACACAGGGCTTTGTATCTTTGTACGCCGCAGAAGAGGAAGCCTCCGTACGCTTGCTTCGACTCTCCAATCACTATTGCTGTCTTCTACCTATAGAAAAAGAGGAATCCGAAGAGACAAAAGCTTCCAATACTGATAAAAAGTTATAAACCCTTTCTCATCTATTTCCGAAAATAACTTTTTTTTCTATGATCTCTCCAGCTAATTAACCACAGTTTATGAAAGAAAGTTCCTCCGAAGAGCTTTTAGAGGCTTTTCCAGATCTAGCTTCTCTGCAGAAAGAATGTATCCGTGCCGTTAGCAACCCCAGGAGAAATTCTAGTGTTACGGCGCTGTCTCCGTCCGTCTGCTTTGATGGTTCGGATCCTGTCATTATCGCGGGTCCTTGCGCACTGGAGAGTTATGAGCAAACTTTAGAGATCGCTCTAGCAGTCAAAGCTGCTGGAGCAAAGATTTTTCGAGGATCAGCGTATAAACCTCGAACTAGCCCCTATAGCTTCCAAGGGCGAGGAAAAGAAGCCCTCCTGTGGCATAAAAAAGCTCAGGCTGTCCACGGATTACTTACAGAAACGGAAGTTACTTGCCCGAGACTTACCGAGTTATGTGCGGAACATGTGGACATACTCCGTGTTGGTATGCGCAATATGCAAAACTTTTCGCTCCTTGAGGAAGTAGGAAAAACAGGTAGACCAGTGATCTTGAAACGTGGTGCCAGTTCTACGCTCAAAGAATGGCTCCTTGCTGCTGAGTACATCCTGAAGGAAAACAATAGTGGACCAGTTATCCTTTGTGAGAGAGGTATTCGAACATTTGAAACCTCTATGCGTTACACATTGGACTTCGGAACAGCACTTATCGCTAAGGAAATTTCCTGCCTTCCCGTGATTATAGACCCGTCTCATGCTGCAGGGCATCGAAGATGGGTACTTCCCCTTGCTCAAGCAGCATTATCCCTGGGAATAGATGGCATTATGATAGAAGTGCATCCTCACCCTGAGAGAGCTCTTTCAGATTCTCAACAACAAATCACACTAGAGGAGTTTTCCAAACTCACTCTTTCCTTAAAAAAGATGCAATATTGCAATTAAAATCTATTCAAAAAACATAAATTAAATTATTTGATAATTTAAGGTTTTAAAACCAAAAAACTAAATAACACAAAATGCTTATTAGCATAATTAAGGAGAACCTATGTTAAAAAAAATATACAAAGTATTTTTTGCACAATATGTCCTACTTTGTTCCCAATATCTCCTCTCCTTCTTGGTTAAAACTCTCAAACACTCTGGCGAACACATGGTCGACTCTCCCAAACGATTCCTCATCCTAGCTCTTATAGACTCTCTCAAAGAAATCGATCCTTTACCAGAAATCAATGACCCCTACAAAAAACTCTTCAACCGATAAAACTTTCTCTTTTCTTATTCCATTACCGCAGTCCCTCTGAAAAGAGGGACGCCCGCGCAAATTTAAGAAAAATAAAAACTCGATCTTTAAAAACAAATTCTAACGATTAATTATCTTTTGATAAAAAATATTTAATTTATTAAACGTTTAACTAAAATAAAATTTTACAACTTTTGATCTATTATGGAAAAAAACAATAATGAAACTATACCTTTAGATTCTTTTACAAAAAGAATGCTTTCCTATGGGGTAAAACAATTTATTTCTTATGCCATAGAATTAGTCGAAGAATTAAAAAATAATATAGAGGAATACTTTCAAGAAGAAGCTTCAAAAGAAAATAGAAGCTTACTTATCAAATCTATGATTGAAAGCTTATCTAACATTTATAAAGAAGAAAAAAAATAACATTTGTCAAAAGGGCTTCTTTAAAAGAAGCCCTAACCTACTTAAGTAAATAAAAGATGGCCCCTGCGCAAGCTACACGAAGAGTCGGCAAAGATTCCTGACATCCAATGACGAGAAAGGGAATTGCCGAACGGTTCCTGGAAACAGCGATGGATTCAATGATTTCTAACTTTTCATGCCAAGAACAGTTCGTATACATAGTCGTGACTTTCTGAAGAACATGAGCGGTACCATATAATCTTAACTGCAATAAAGCAGCTTCTAATTGCATAGAAAAATTCTTATCTTCTACCATCTTCGCTAGAAAAAGCTCCGTTTCCTCTTCTGCCCCATCCTCAATAAACATTCCGAGAAAATGACCTCCTTGAAAAAGTCTTCTTTCCGAAGCAAAAGATTGTAGAACTTCTCGACTTTTAGAATACCCAGAAAGAATGACAAGGCGCACCAGGCGCAATCCTAATTCTAGATCCCGTGTTTCCTGCAGGGAAGATTGGTTAAAAGAATCTGGACAATGAAAAGATTTCTCCTCTCCTAGGCAAAGTAAATTCCTTGTAGACGAAGACACTTGCCTCTCCGAAGACTGTAAAAAAGATAGTATCGCATTCCCAGCATCTTCCACAGACTCCCTGTTAACCAAAAGGATGGTTGCCAAATCAACAATAGATTTCCTAGAGCAAACACTTGACAAATGCGCCTTAGCAAGATTCTTACCATAGACTCCCAAACTTGCTAAAGCTTCAGAAGCTAGCTCACAATCACGAGAAGATGCTGAGCATAAACCCTGAGACAAAATTTCCTCTCCGAGAGGGTCATCGACGAAAAATAAGACGGCAGCACCCGCGTAAACTATTTCCTTAGAAAAACCTTCTTTAACAAGTTCTCGAACACGAGAAAGAAAATCCTTCTCCTTAGATAAAGTATTCTTCCCCTTCCTAACAGCTACCGACAAAACGGCTTTCTTTACGTCCAAACAGCTATGATTCAAATAGTCCCTAAAAACTGCAAAGATATCATCAACGTCGTGGTTTAGAGAAAACTCACAAACAAAAAGAGCCATTTCTATATCACTTAAAGAACTTTCAGAAATGCATCGTTGAAACTCTTCTGCCTCTACCAATCCTGCAATAGCCTTGACAGCCTCCCTACGTTCACTAGCAACTAAAAGACGGTTTGAAGCTACAGAAAACAACTTAGGCAAGATTTCCCTCATCCCAAGTTCAGCGCAAGAATGATATGCCAGCGAACGAACAAAAGAAGACCGATCACTAAAAGCAATCCTAGCTATTTCTTTTCGGACAACATCTGTTGGATAATGTGAGGCGACCTGAACAGCTAGCCCACGCACATAATAATTATCATCATCCAAAGCCTCTAGAATACAAGGAACTAAACGAAAGTCGCCAGCCATTCCGGATGCCAACAAAGATAGGCAACGCACGGTGTAAGAGGAATCTTTAAATCCTCTTTTCAAAACCTCACTACAGAAATGTTCCAGAACATCTCTAGATTCTCGTAGTTCAGGGTATACAAGACTCAAACGAAAATACTCTTCACTCCATGCACTAAAATTCCCTTGGGCAGCTAATGACTTCAAATACAGTTCAGCAACTTTTGGGGAATGATTGCCAATCAGAAATTGTCTGGAAAATGATTCCACATCGGAAAAAGAGTTTACCATCAATCTCCTAGAAATGGAATCCTCCAAAGAGAAATTCAATTCAGATGCAAGACCTTCCCGAGGAAAAGCGAAGGATGTAGCAAAGTAGCAAGTAAAGAACAATATCTTGTTCAAGAAAAAGAATGTCCCAAAGACTTTCCGCCTAAAAGATGAATGTGAAGATGAAATACGCACTGACCGCCCTCTTTCCCATTATTTATCACGAGGCGGTAACCATCAGCAATATTGAATTTCTCTGCCATTTGTTGGGCTATAGCTCCAGCCTCTGATAATAAGGAAAGATCCTCCTTAGAAAGGTCATGGAACCGCTCCACACATTTCTTTGGAATAATTAGCAAATGAACAGGAGCTTTGGGAAATTTATCATGAATGACTATAAAACGCTCGTTTTCAAAAACTTTATCGCAGGGCACTTTCCCTGCAATTATTTCTCCAAAAATTGTCGTCATAAATTCTCTTTAACCCCTCGATAACGCAATGTAACATCCAATGCTTTTAAACAACTCTCTCTGTCTCTCCACACAGAAAGAAACAACCCTTTGTGACAAAAAACCCCACCATCAATACCACTAATTTCACGCAATTGATCCCCTAGTAGTCCTGCCCAAGCATCAGGCAAAGGGACTCTCACTTCCATGCGGCGGTCTAAGGAAGGGGGTATCCCTCTCAATATCCACTGACCTGATGAAGGAAACACAAGAAAAACCGCCGGGTGATGTTCACCTCCCAGTGCAAAGAAATTATCTAACCAAGCTATGGGCTTTTCAAACTCCATGTATAAACCACCTTTTGCCATGGCTGCAGAGACCTCTTGACGGCACTTCTGATTATATAAAAATTTTGCTCTCAGACACAAAATCAAGTCCTTGGTAAAGGACAATGCTTTCTTGAAAGCTTCTTCAAAATGCTCGTTATTGTCAGCCTCTTCTTGAGGAGAATAAATTTTAATAATGTCGGAAAAAGAACAGAACCCCTCCGGAGAAAAACATCTCCCATTATCTTGTTCGTCGATACCATGTATTAGCTGGTTATTGAGGAAATCGTATTCCTCGCTAACGAGCTTTCCTATCAATCGAAGATAATCAAGAACCATTCCTGCACTACTCCATGCCCCAGAATAAGAAGATTGGTGATGATCAAAACGTTTCTGCTCGGGAGAGTATACTCCTCCAACATCACAAACGTACTCACAAGAGGACAACTTCTCAGGATCTCTAGTGCGCACAATCTTATCTTCGTCAACAAGACCAAAAATAATCAGCAGCGCACAAGCTGCAACCTCATCAGCATGGAAAGAGCCATCATGAACTCCCACGCTCCTCAAAATTTGCATGAAAGACCTCCAGAGTAGAATCCTCCGATTTTATAGGAGTCAGATTAATTCTCAACTGGAAAACGATCCCTTTGATTTTTCAACCCAAAATCCGTTATAGAACTAGAGAAAATAACGTAATCAACCCCTATCAGATACAACCATGACAAAATTTCTCTACTCAGGGAATGACGCTGTATCTCCTGATGGATTCCTTGTCTCTCCACCAAAATTTTTAAAAGAAAATACGTATAGCAGTCATATGCGTATTGAAAATATCCCTGACAACTTTCTTGGATACTTATTACCTAAAGAGTCTTTATCAATAAATCTCAAAAGCTGCTTAGCTCAGCTGGGAGTCGAAGCTTCTGTAGAAGAACTAACTTTAGATAAAAATAAAAAAACAGCTGAAGTATCTCTTCTGCTGACGGCCTATGGCCCCATAGCATCAGCCACACTATCCCTCTTACAACCAGGCACATTCGTCGCTAAGTTGTTCGCTGCTGACAATCGAAGATTAGTCCGAACTGAAGACTATTTGAAAAGAATTTTGCACAAAAAGGATCGTAATGGCCTACCTCTGCTGCGCCTTGGAACAACACATGTTCACGAAGAACCTGACTGGCAAATTATCGATGGAAGGCTTGTTGCTTTTATTCCCCTCATTCCTGGTGTCGCCACCTATGAGCAAACTATTTACGGCTTCCTGCCTTTCTTAGCAAAGGCTCTTACTAAGGATAACATTCCTACAAGACAATTCTTATCTCTTTACCAAACACATGTCCTTGCTGAAGCGAAAGTGCAACCAGGCAATATCTTACTTGTAAAAACTCATCCCCTACACATTCGAACAATGTTTGCTCGAGTTGTCCAAGAACTGCTGCCTAAAGGGTTCTATCACACAACAGCAAACATTCTACAACCCGATACAACAGCTTCTGGCGATATATACGAGTTCTATGGTCAATCCGATGAGATTATCGAGAAAGTTCCCTTAGAATTCTTTACAATAGAGCCCTCTAAGGAGCATTCCTTCTTTTGCTACAGAGACACCTTACAAAAAAAGTTAGAGAATTTTGATAATTTAATTTCCATTTTTAACACCTATCCTGACTCTGAAGATCGTAGGCAACGCAAGGCTATCTTCATATGTAAAGGAAGTGACTTAGAATCCATAGATTCTTCAGATTGGATCTTGGGGAAACAAGATTCCCAATCTCCCAAATTCTTAAAAGACATGCCGCTGTCTACAGCCGAAGAATACTTGAAAGATCAACCCTGTTATCCATTTCTGCAAGCTATAGAATCAGGGAAAATTACTAGTCAAGGAGTGCTAATTACTGAGTATTTCCCATCTACACTTCTTAAAGGCATGCTTCTGTCCTACTACGTACGTCATCAGCTCAAACAAATTTATTTCCGCAAGCCTTCTCAATCACAAGGGGAATATTTTTCCGATAGAGATCGCGCCATGCTCCTGGACCTTTATACCTTTGGAATTTCTGTTTTCTGGGTTGATGAAACGACCAATACCATCCTCAAATACGTAAAACGAAGAGGCAAAGAAGCCGGTATGTTCTTGCCTCCAGAAAGGGAACAAGAATTTTTAGATGCTGTCTTCTTCGGCATTTATGGGTCCAATATGATTGTGGGTGATTTTGAATCTGAAATAACTTCTCTCATGAACTCTTTACTAAAGATGAGAAAAAACACCCTTCACCCCCTGCTATCCAAAACCCGTCCATTAGCTATGGTCACGGGGGGAGGACCTGGAGCTATGGAATCTGGCAACCGAGTAGCACGCACTCTAAATATCCTCTCTTGCGCTAACGTCATGGATTTTGAAAAACCAGGAAACGCAGCGGGAGTACAGCCGGCAAATACTTTTATTGATGCCAAAATGACTTATCGTTTGGGAGAACTGATAGAGAGACAAGACCATTTCCACCTAGATTTCCCTATCTTCCTTACTGGAGGCGTAGGAACAGACTTTGAAATGGCTCTAGAAGTCGTTAGCCTAAAGACGGGACGTAAACTTCCTTCCCCCGTGATCCTGTTTGGGGTTCCTGAATACTGGGAGCAAAAACTCTCCTCAATATACTCGGTCAATTTAGAATCTGGAACTATCAAAGGTTCTGAATGGATTAGCAACTGCCTATTCTGTGTGCAAACAGCCCAACAAGCTTTGGAGGTGTACGAAAAATTTTTCCAAGGGGTCCTACCTATAGGTCCAAACTATCCTGCTCATCAGAAAGGATTTGTCTCTGTCAAATAGAAAAACCTCGCCTAGAAAAGAGGAACTAATCCGTCAAAAGCAGGTCAAAACATAAGGACTTCTCCTATAGACCGTACATTAAGCGAAACCCATAATATCGAGATGGTTCTCGAATGAACTGGCCTTCCTTAGAAAATCCTTCGTGGTACTCTAACAAAGCACGAATTTTACGGCCAACATCTCGAAACCTTGACCACTCCATCCCGACTACATAGGTCTGATCTAAACCAAAATCTTGCTCCTCCCAGAAACGGAAATGCATAGCCATAATGGGCTGCGCATATAAGTTGTTCTCCCTATCCCTTAATCCAAAGGGACGAATTTCTGATCCACACTCAAAATACAATGGCTTCTCAGGAAATGTTAAATCCCTATTAACAATGTACCCAACCCCACCGTACAAACGCAAAGCATGATTGTGTGTATAGGAAAGGAAAAAGTCTATACCTTCATCACTTAAATTAAACCGAGGGAAATTCGGGTGTGTCAATAAAAACTCATCACCAAGGTGAGAAGATAGATGCCACATACGCAACCTGCAACTCCACTTGTCGAAAGCATAACCAAAAAGCAATCCAACGAAAAAGTCAGAATTCACCATGCACGCATCTGGATGTTCTAAGTCAAAGACGGAAAACACCCCACACTGAATACCAAGATCCAGGTCTCCCCGCAAACATCCTACATCGAAAAGTCGAAGTAAAATGATGTCTCCACCAAAAACAGCAGAGCCCACTCGACTTCCGATAACCTTGTCGTCAAAGCGGATGCTAGCAGAGGTTGTCACCTGCCTAGGATCAGCAACTAAAGGCTGGAAAAGAACGGTATTTTGAGGCAACCAAACACCTTCTTTACCAAAAAGTATAGGCGAGCGAACACTTCTACAAGCTGGCAACGGATTTTTGTTACTATTCTCTAAGAGAGTTATGTCGACAATCTTGCCTTCAACAGAAACTGGGCAGTTTTCTCTCAAAAAATCTTCGTAATGACAAGAAACAGCCTCTACAGAATTAATACAGGGAATATCCTGAACAAAGCATACGATGTCCGTCGCCAGACAATCATCATTAGGTAAGGAAAACAAATACGCCTTCCCGGAAAGAACTACTGTCCGCACTCTACAATCAACGTAGTGCATGTCTAAAAGAGCCTGAACGTAACCTGTTACGTATCGATCGTTAGGACATAACTCTAACCTTTCAGGAATCTGATCTGTACGAACGATTTCAACGTTATCCAACCTACATTCTGGACATTCCTTACGCTCAAAACATTCACTTTCTAACGCTTCAGCGAAAGAGTCCGTCAAAAAAGACTTCTCCTGGCAAAAACCAGCGACGCCCCTAGAAAACGAGCATAATCCCAATGCTAAAATACAATAAAAAGGTAACCGCTTCATGATATAAAAGTTAATAGATAGAATGGATTTATTTATCAATTCCTTATCAGTCTCTGTCCAATACTAAAAAAATTAAGAAATCTCCCCTGAGCGAAAATTCGGCCCTGCCACTTTCATAGCATACCGGCTCTACGATACTATCTTTGAGCCTTTTATTTCCATTACCAGAGATCATCAACAAAAGTAAAACCCTCCACTCATACGAACATATTGCTACAAAACTTCAGTTAAAATAAAACGAAAGCAGTTAGTCGTGATCGGTAAAACTCCATCACTTCTTGAACATTTTTTCTTGTACATCAAAATGCTGGATACCCCTATGCAGATAGAGAAAATTTTTAAGAAAAAATCCTCACAAAAATTCTTTTGATGCTTAAGATGTACAATCTCTCAATTTGTAATCCCGGACGACACTATGCTCTCTAACCCTTATTTCAAGAAACTGAAGCCTAGCTACCTCTTTAAAGAGATCTCTGAGAAGCTGTGTATGTTCAAAAACAACAATCCTGCTCGGACCGTTGTAGACCTCTCCCTAGGCAATACGACTTATCCCATAGAAAAAGAATTATCGGAACACTTGGCTTCGGTCGCTTACAAACAGTCGTCTAAAAACGGTTATTTAGGATACGGGCCTGAAAATGGGTCCGCTACTTTACGCTCCAAAGTAGCAAAGACCTTTTACCGAAGTACCATTTCCCCAGATGATATTTTCATATCTGATGGAATAAAATGCGATTTGGGCCGGTTACAGTCTCTTCTGGGCCCAGGCAGGATTGTTGCTCTACAAGACCCTGTTTACCCAGCCTATAGGGATGTCTCCATCATCGGAGGGGCAGCGGAAGTTATTTCGGTACCTTGTAGAGAGGAGAATGATTTTTTCCCAGACATTCGTTCCTTGTCTAGAATTCCCGATGTTTTGTTTCTTTGCTCCCCAAATAACCCTACAGGAACAGTTTTAAACAGAAAGCAACTGACCTCCATCGTCAACTATGCCTTAGAAAATGAGGTGCTTATCGTTTTTGATACGGCGTACTCTTTGTTTATTGCAGACGAAAGTTTACCCAAGTCAATATTTGAGATCCCTGGCGCAGAAAAATGTGCCATCGAGTTTGGATCTTTTTCTAAAACGTTTGGATTTACAGGGTTACGATTAGGATGGAGCGTAGTCCCTTCCCAGCTTCAATACTCTGATGGCGCTTTTGTCCAGCATCACTGGAGGCGTGTAGTATCGACTTTGTTTAATGGAGCTTCTTCTGTTATCCAAGAAGCTGGAATAAAAGCTTTAGAAGCTTATTCCCCGCAAAACAATGCGGCTCTACAATACTATAAAACCAATGCTAATTTGCTAAAAGATGCGTTACTCTCTGTGGGCTTCTCCGTTTTTGGAGGGGATCACTCCCCTTACCTGTGGGTAAAACTTCCCAAGGAACTCGCCTCGGTAGACCCTTTTGATTTCTTTTTGGAAGAGTACGGTGTGGCCGTAACTCCAGGCGTTGGGTTTGGCTCGGAAGGAGAGGGATTCGTTAGATTTTCTTCTTTTGGAGACCGTTCTGAAGTGGAGTTGGCTTGTCAACGGTTTGCTTCTCGAGAAATTTTCGTTCCCTCAGGTGCTCTATGAATTTTCGTTTTCCTATTGGTAAAATTTTCTGTATACTCTCCTTTGCCGTCTCTGGCATCTGCGTCTTGCTATCTGGTCAGGTAAAAGCTGCCCCTCCGCAGCAACCTAGAGTCGGAATCTTTCTTTCCTTCTCTCATCCCAAAATCGAGGATTGTTTGAGTAGCTTCCAGGAGACGTTGCGCACTCTCAAAGGCGCTTTTCCCGTAGTCATAGAAAATGCTGAGAATAATTTGTCAGAAGCCAGAAGGATTGCCAGAAAATTCCATAGAGATCCGACTATCAAGGGGATATTTACCATTGGTTCTCTCTCCACCAAGGTCATGTCCCAAATAGAAGATGAGAAGCCTATTGTGTATGCAGGGGTCCCCGAGAGCAGTTCGTTGCGCTTATACAAAAGCACGAAAGCTTTCCATGTTGAAGAAAACATGGACATAGAGCAGCTCTGTTACGTCATACAGACGGTCTGTTCCTCTGATAAAGCAGTCATTTGTTTCCGGGACACTACAGATCCTTTTCCTTCAAATTTTCAATCCAAAATATCAAGAAAACTTCAGCAGTTCGGTATCCAAGTCGTTGACCAAGGCTTCTCTCCTTCAAACCTAACCACAAAACTCCAACAGACTTTAGAGAAGAAACCTTCTGCCATCTTTCTCCCTCTGAATACTCATATCTCTAAGCAAACAGATAAGATCCTTCCAGAGATTCTTAAAGAGAAAGTTCCCGTCATTACAGATGATCCTTCCCTTTTGCCCAAAGGCGCTTATGCAGCGCTTGCCGTAGATTACAGGAGATCTGGCAGACAAGGGGCTCTTCTTCTCAACAGCATCGTCAATAGTTCAAATACCCAAGCATTCAAAACTATTCTTTCCGATCCAACTCCTCGAAATACTACCTTTAACGAGGAGATCGTTAGATCCCTAGGAATAAAGATCCAACGAGCGGAGAGGAAAGCTCGGTCTATAATCTTTAAAGACTTTAGAGAGAAAAAATCTATTACTAAAAACGAAGATAAGGGAAAAGTCGAGCCTACTAATAACTCTTAGCTTTTTATACAAACGAGAACCATCAGAGTCGAGAAAACACTGCCGTTATTTCTCTGACAAGGAAGCTAGTCTGTCCCTTACCGAGGGGGGTAGGAGGATCTTCTTTTTTCTAGACGTCTCTCCCGAAAGGATGACAACTTCCCTTTTGGGAAGACCGAAGAAGTCTGCTATAAGCGAAATCACAGCATAGTTAGCCTTCCCCTTCTCTGGGGCAGCGGACACTCTGACCCGCAAAACCCCGTCCAAAAAAGGCCCGACACCTTCTCTCTTTGCTCCAGGCGTCACTTTGACCTCGATAACACATCCATCCATGATCAATCGAGAACTCTAACCAATTTTCCATCAGTCTCATCGTACCAGATGGACAAAGTATGTAAACACAACCTTGCAGCCCAGCTCTGCTTCAAAACAGATTCACTAAAGCCAGGACCAGCAACAATTCCCGGCTCCTTAGCAAAGTATTTCCTTACTCTCATAGCATCCAAAGAAATAAAAGGTTGGCTACTTACGAACAATGTCTTTGAAAACCCTTCATAAGAACGGAATAATTTCAGAGTGTCTTCTCTAGTGGCTCTAGTCCGATCACCGGTAGGTTTTGCACAAATGAAAACCACAGACATTTTGGACGTATCCCTCCAAATCTTTGGCAATTTCATCTGAGACCAGACAAATCTTGCCACACCTTCCTCACTCTTGGGCATATCACCTACCCTCTCATCCCAACTAGACTCGACAGGGAAGGGATTATGGCGTACATCAAAAAACTGCTCTCTTTCTTCAATGTTCCTATAAAGAGGTCTTTCTCCACACAAAAAAACTATTTTCCTAAAACGGACTCCACGATTCCACTCCCGAACTAAAAAATCCAAACGCTGCCTTATAGAAGGTAGAGTTCCCCCCAAAATTACAGCCGTATCATACGTCGCTGAATATGCAGGAACAACCTGTGTCATGTATAGCATAGAAAGATCGTTATAAAACGCGTGAACATCGCTTAAGCAGACATGCTCCTTGATCTTTCCTTCTCTTCGCTCAACTTCCTCTAACCTCCAAATACGCAAAGCTTCTTTAATATCTTCCTTAGATTCAAGATCTACCGCTCCCAATTGAGCCAAAATACTTCTTAATGGTTCTTTAAACCAATTCTTTTGAAAAGACGGTGCCCCCCTTTCCACGAGACGTGAGCAACAACAACCAAAAGAAGTCAAAATCGTCACAGATAACAAGCACAAAGCTACTGCTTTCACAAACCTCTTCTTCATAAAACCAAATCCTACAGATCCATCGTTTGACCACGACAAACATACAAAAGAACATGAAAAAAAACAATTAATCCCAATTGAATTACTCAGCTCGAAATACACCTCCACACTTCGATCAATCATTAGAAAATTGTTTAGAGAACCTATTGATATTTTTCCTTTGCAAATCCAAAAGAATATCCATTAAAATCCCTCGGTCTGGAGTGCTAGCTTATAACGAGGGACTGCCAGATCGCTCTGCCCTAAAGCAGTCTACAGCTTGAGACAACATGGCTAAAACGGCTTCTCTCTAAAATTCTAATCAGCTAGCCCCTCTTGATAGAACTTTTTAAACAGACCATTTGGACACTAAATATATGAGGAGCTCCCTTCTATTCTATAAGACGTCAAAAAACGCTAACAAGGATTCTCAGGTCATCTCTAATGAACTTTTGGAGAAAGCTGATTACATCCGTAAAATCTCTAAGGGCATCTTTTCCTACGGCCCTCTTATGCAACGAGTGGTTAAGAATTTTACTGAGATAATAAGGGAAGAGCTTGATAAAATTGGCGGTCAAGAAGTATGTTTGCCCATCTTGCAGCCTGCGGAATTCTGGGAAAAAACAGAACGTTGGCAAGCTTTCTCTAGTGAGGGGTTATTGTATACTCTCAAAGACAGAGAAAATCGAGATTTTTGCATAGCTCCTACTCACGAAGAAGTTATTTCTTCTTTAGTCGCAGAAAAAATTACCTCTAAAAGACAATTACCCATCCACCTATACCAAATCGCTCCAAAATTTCGCGACGAAATTCGCCCCAGGTTTGGCTTAATGCGCTCTAAAGAGCTCCTTATGGAGGATAGCTATACCTTTTCTAATTCCCCTGAGCAGATGGAAGAGCAATACCAATTGTTAAGACAAGCTTATTGTAATATTTTTGACCGCCTAGGGCTTCAATATGTAATCGTCGAAGCTGATGGAGGAAAAATTGGTAAAGGAAAATCAGAAGAGTTTCAAGTGCTGTGTGCCTTGGGCGAAGATACCATTTGCGTAAGTGAAGAATATGCCGCCAATGTGGAAACAGCAAAAGCTATTCCCCCTGCCTTCTCTTATGATAAAACTTTACTGCCTATGGAACAATGTTATACTCCTGATGTTTGTTCCATCGAAGAGCTGCAAAAGTTCTTTGACATCCCACCACAAAAAATCTTGAAGACTTTGGTGTTCAAGCTTGTCTATTCGGACGGAGCACGAATGGTCGCTATAGGAATACGCGGAGATAGACAAATAAACGCAGCTAAAGTTTGTTCCAAATTCCTGGCTAACGAAGCTATCCCAGCCTCTGAAGAAGAGCTCTCCGCACTTAAAACCACTAAAGGTTTTATAGGTCCGTTAAACTGTCCGATAGAATTTTTTGCGGATCTTTCAGCAGAACCTATGACTAATTTTATCTGCGCAGGAAATCGCAAGGACTTTCACTACGTAAACATGAATTGGGAACGAGATCTATCAAAACCCACTTTCGATGACTTCCTTTTGGCTGAGGAAGGCGATATTTGTCCGCAAAACCCTACGGTTCCCTATAGAATGATGAGGGGAATTGAAGTGGCTCACATATTCAACTTGGGCACAAAATATACTCAAGCTTTTAATGTTTCCTTCCAAGATGAACAGAGCAATTCTTGTTTATGTTGGATGGGAACGTATGGTATTGGCGTTGGCAGAACCTTAGCCTCCTGTATTGAGCAGTTGTCTGATGATAAAGGTATTGTTTGGCCTACTTGCTTAGCGCCTTTTTGTGCCACTATCATTCCTGCAGGGAAAGCTCCTGAAATTATCACGGCCGCTGAAACATTGTACGCTACTTTACGCAATGCTGGATATGATCCCCTATTAGACGATAGGGATGAACGTTTCGGATACAAGTTAAATGATAGTGATTTCATTGGTATCCCATATAAAATAATCATCGGAAAGTCTTTCCTTTCGGATCACCTTGTTGAGTTAGAATCTAGAAAAGGAGATAAGCTTTCTGTAGAAATCTCAAAATTTCTTTTAACTTTTGAAAATCTAATTTCCAGAGGTGTGACTCCAAAAAATAAGCACTCCTAAAGCCGGAGTGCTAATTTTGATTGACCTGCAACCCTCCTTCCTTTATAATCCCGAGAGATTATCGGTTTTATGGAAGCAAATGGACACTGAAACACCCTCCAAAAAGGATGAAAAATTTTTTTCCGTGCTATTCGCGACGGTGGAGCTATTCTTAGCTACAGGCCATCCGGTTGGCTCTAAAACTTTGCAAGAAAAAAGTTTTCCCCATCTAAGCACTGCTACCATCCGCAACTATTTTGTAGATCTTGAAAAAAGAGATCTTCTCAGGAAAAACCATGTTTCAGGAGGAAGAATCCCTACGGACTCGGCTCTTCGGGCTTACGTGAATTTGTTTTCGCACGATGATTCCTACCCAATCCCACAAAAAACGCAATCTCTTCTAGAAGATTTGCCCGAGGAGAGTCGCAACATCATTAGAGACCTACAAAACATTACTGAAAAAATCGGGGAAGCTCTCCAACTTCCGACGTTTTTTTCTGCCCCTAGGTTTGAAAATGACGTAATTACAAATATTCAGTTAATAACTATAGACGATTCTCGATTTCTTGTAGTTCTGTCCTCAGAGTTTGGACAAATTTTCACTGATGTGTTGTGGTTCTCAACACCAGATGAAAGAAACTCCCTAGAAAATATAGAATTATCGTTAAAGTCCCGCTTACGAAAGGAATCTTGCCTCGTAGAACTTTCCTCCAATGAAAAGACACTAGCGTACAGGATTTATAATGAGGTTGTTGTCCGTTATCTCACTCGTTACTGCAACTTTAGTGAAGAGGATTTATATTTCACTGGATTTTCTAAACTTCTTCGCTACGAAGCTTTTTCTGATCCCGAGCTTTTAGCCTCCGGCTTGGCTCTTTTTGAAAACCGGAAAGACATGCACGTTATTATCAATACCTGCATGTCTAAGAATGAGCCTACAATCCTTATCGGAGAAGAGCTGACCGAACTACTGAAAACTCCCTATTCAGGGTGTAGCATTATAGCCTTGCCTTACTGCATCAATCGAACCCCTCTGGGAGCCCTAGGAATCCTAGGGCCTTCTAATATCCCCTACAGGGAAGTACTTGGCACCCTTAAGCTATTTTCAAACAAATTACAGGACGGACTAACTAAAAGTTTTTATAAGTTTAAACTTTCCTTCCGAAAACCTAAAGAATCAAGAACTACGCCGGAAAGAGACATTAATGTCCTTACTCAGCGAACCCCGATCAAACTTTTACCCTCAAAGGAGATGTCATGAGCGAGACTGTACAAGAATCTGATCTATCCAAAGAAGACGACGAGCTCTCTTCTCTACGCAAAGAGGTAGAGCAGTTAAAAACAGAAGTAGAAGAAAAAAATACAAAGTATCTAATGGCCTTGGCTGAAGCTGAAAATTCTAGAAAGCGTATGCAAAAAGAACGCCAAGAACTCACACGCTATGCTGTAGAAAATGCTATCATCGAATTCTTAGGCCCTATTGAAAATATGGAAAAAGCCCTCACTTTTGCTCAACAAGGAGCTTCTGATGAAGTGCGAAATTGGGCTACAGGATTTCAGATGATTCTGGATCAACTGAAATTAGTATTTACGGACAAAGGCATTACAGAATACTCCTCCTTAGGTCAGAAATTTGATCCCTTCCTCCACGAAGCTGTAGAAACAGAAGAAACTAACGAGCATCCTGAAGGAACCATCCTAGAAGAGTTTTCAAAAGGATACAAAGTAGGAGATCGACCCGTACGCGTGGCTCGAGTTAAAGTTGCAAAACCTGTTGTATCCACCGAAACAGACGAAAATAAGAAGGAAAATAATTAAAAGATTTAACCCAACATTAGGTAAACAATGAGCGAAAAAAGACGATCAGGAAAAATCATTGGCATTGATTTGGGAACTACCAACTCTTGCGTATCTGTCATGGAAGGCGGCCAACCCAAAGTTATCACCTCAGCAGAGGGAACTAGAACAACCCCTTCCATAGTTGCTTTTAAAAACACCGAACGATTAGTCGGAATCCCTGCTAAACGCCAAGCTGTAACAAACCCAGAAAATACTCTAGGGTCTACAAAGAGATTTATCGGAAGAAAATTCAGTGAGGTCGCTTCGGAGATTCAAACTGTTCCCTACAAAGTAACTTCCGGGAATCAAGGTGATGCTGTTTTTGAAGTGCAGGGAAAACAATACACACCAGAGGAAATCGGCGCACAAATCCTCATGAAAATGAAAGAGACAGCCGAAGCTTACTTAGGAGAACCCGTTACAGAAGCTGTGATTACTGTTCCAGCGTATTTCAATGATGCCCAAAGAGCTTCCACAAAAGATGCTGGCCGAATTGCCGGGCTTGAAGTAAAACGAATCATCCCCGAGCCTACTGCAGCTGCCCTCGCTTATGGTATAGACAAAGCAGGGGACAAAAAAATTGCTGTTTTCGACCTAGGAGGGGGAACTTTTGATATCTCTATTTTGGAAATTGGTGACGGAGTTTTCGAAGTGCTGTCCACGAATGGAGATACTCATCTCGGAGGAGATGATTTTGATGAGGCCATTATTGTTTGGATGATTCAAGAATTCAAACAACAAACAGGAATAGATTTAAGTAAGGATAACATGGCCTTGCAACGACTAAAAGACGCTGCAGAAAAAGCGAAAATAGAGTTGTCTGGTGTTCAGTCTACGGAAATCAATCAGCCATTCATCACTATGGATGCTTCTGGGCCAAAACACCTATCTTTGACGCTAACAAGATCTGCTTTTGAACAACTGGTAGAACCTCTTATTTCTAGAACTAAAGAGCCTTGCTTAAAAGCTCTCAAAGATGCTGGGCTCACTCCTGATCAGATAGATGATGTGCTTCTTGTAGGAGGTATGTCTCGTATGCCTGCAGTTCAAGAAGTTGTTAGAGATATCTTCAAAAAAGAACCTAACAAAGGGGTAAACCCTGATGAAGTAGTCGCTATCGGAGCAGCCATTCAAGGTGGAGTTTTGGGCGGAGAGGTTAAAGATGTTCTTCTCTTAGACGTTATTCCTCTTTCCCTAGGGATCGAAACTTTGGGTGGAGTGATGACCCACCTTGTAGAAAGGAACACCACTATCCCCACGCAAAAAAAACAAATCTTCTCTACTGCAACCGATAACCAACCCGCTGTAACCATTGTTGTTCTACAAGGAGAAAGACCTATGGCTAAGGACAACAAAGAAATTGGTAGGTTCGATCTTACGGACATTCCTCCAGCGCCTAGAGGACATCCCCAAATTGAAGTATGTTTCGATATTGATGCTAACGGTATCCTACACGTTTCAGCGAAAGATGTCGCCAGCGGCAAAGAACAAAAAATTCGCATCGAAGCTGGTTCCGGATTAAAAGAAGATGAGATCCAGCGTATGATCCAAGAGGCTGAAGCCAATAAAGAAGAAGATAAAAAACGTCGAGAAGAAAGCGAGATCAAAAACGAAGCAGATAGTAATGCCTTCAGGGCAACCAAGGCGTTGAGCGATTATAAAGACCAAATACCTGAAACTCTCGCAAAAGAAATTCAGGAAAAAGTCGATGCTGTACGCAAAGCTCTCAAAGATGAAGCTCCTATTGAAACCATCAAAGCGGCTTCAGAAGATCTCAGCAAGCACATGCAGAAAATTGGCGAATCCATGCAAGCACAAAGCGCTTCAGCGGCTGGACAAGCAGGAGGACCCAATATAAATACTGAGGACTTGAAAAAACATAGCTTCAGCACTACCCCTCCTAACAAAAACGGCGGAGCAGCTGCTGAAAATGTTGAGGAAGCCGAAGTAGAAATTCTTGATAAAGAAAATTCTTAACCATAAAATCCCTGAGCCCCGCCTCCGGCGGGGTTTTCTTTGAAGGTTGGTTACCCTTTTGAAATAACCAACTTTCCATTATATGCTATATTAACAAAGTTCCTCGCGAAAGCGAGTGCGTTTACTGGAGAAACTCCTTTTGAAAGCAAAAAAAACTAAACGTTCCTCTTCTTCGAAAAAACGTCCTTTAAAGCTACCTAGGTTCAGAAAATCCTCTTCATTTTTAGTTACAGGCACTCTTACCATAAACCCTAGGAAAGGCTTTGGCTTCGTCCACCCCTCAGATCCTAAAGATCTAGCTTTTGATGTTTTTATCCCCCCAGGGAATCTCAAAGGGGCTATTGAAGGTGATGTCGTTTCCGTGCGTGTTTCAGAATCCGGTAGCAACAAAGATGGAAAATATAAAGGAACTATACAAGAGGTTCTGTCCAGAAAAAAAACCTCTGTTGTGGGAACTATTATTTCCCTCCAATCCCCCCTAAAAGCCATCGTTTATGTCCCCACCTTTGGTCAAGATGCAACCGTGAAGGCGAGCCTTATCCCTGGAAAAACTTACCAAGAAGGTGATCGTATCTTATTAAAAAATGAAAAATGGACATCCAAAGGCTCTTTGTCTGCATCTCCATTTAAAATGGAGAGATTTCTCGGCAATCTATCCGATGCTTCTGCAGATTTTGCTACCGTAAAAGAGGAATTTTCTTTAGTGGAGGAGTTCCCTCCAGAGGCAGTTCTAGAAGCTGAGTCCTTTTCACAAGAACAAATTTCCCAGCTTACGGAAACAAGAAAAGATCTAAGGGACCTCCTTTGCTTCACCATCGATTCTTCTTCAGCGAAAGATTTTGACGATGCCGTTTCTCTGACTTATGATCAAGACAATAACTATATCTTGGGCGTGCATATTGCTGACGTGTCAAACTACGTAAGACCTAATTCAGCATTGGATAAAGAAGCAGCTAAAAGGTGTAATTCTGTCTATTTTCCCGGGAAAGTTATACCTATGCTGCCTTTCGCTCTGTCCGATGATTTGTGCAGCCTAAAGCCTAACGTAGATCGTCTTGCCGTTTCTGTATTTATGACTTTTTCTCCTGAAGGTTATCTCACGGATTATAATATTTTTCGAAGCGTTATACGAAGCAAATACAGGATGACTTATGACGAAGTGGATGATATCATACAAAGAAAAATCACACACCCTGTAGCAAAGACCATTGCAAATATGCATGAGCTCAGCAATAAGTTCTCCGCAATTCGAGAACAACGCGGCTGCATACGCTTTGTGACCCCCTCGATCACTATATCCCTTGATTCTAAGCAAGAACCTGTGGCCTTGGTAGAGAATTCTCAAACAGATTCTCATCGTCTCATTGAAGAGTTTATGCTTAAAGCCAATGAGGTTGTTGCCTACCACATCAGTCATCAAGGAGTCTCTCTTCCGTTTCGTATCCACGAGGAGCCCAATTCAGAAAGTTTGGAATCTTTCACTAGATTAGCTAAGGAGTTAGGATTTGAGATCACCTTTACTAACCAAGAAGAACCAGATTTCCAACATCTTCTACAGGTAACAGCAGCGGGTCATTCGCTAGAAAAGTTTCTTGCCACCCATTTCATCAGAAGCATGAAAACAGCCATCTACTCCGTAGAAAATAAGGGACATTATGGCTTGCGTCTCGACTACTACACACATTTTACAAGCCCTATTCGTCGTTACGCAGATCTCATCGTTCATCGACTTTTATTCGATTCTATGGCTGTTTCTGAATCCCACTTGGAGGAAATTGTGAGAAACTGCTCAAATACGGAAAGAATTTCTGCTAGAGCAGAAAACGATTACGAAACAATAAAAAAATGCCGATTTATAAAAAAATTCTTAGAAAACTCGCCATCAACCACTTACGAGGCTATGGTTATTTCTTCAACTAAGGAAGGCATGTCATTCTCCATTCCTGAATTTTTCCAAGAGGGTTTCCTTCCCTCCGTACTTCTTCCTGAGGAATTCAAAGAAAAAAATGAAGGAGAGATAAAAAAATATCCTCCAGGAAGCAAATTTTTTGTTCGACTAACTTCTGTGAATTTAATGACAAAAGAAGTTCTTTGGGAGCCAGTTTCCAAGAACGATCCTAAGGAAGAGGGACTGCCATCAAGTAAAAAAGAAAAAAAAACTAAGAGAAGACAAAGGTTCTCTCCAAGAAAGGAAGCCTCCCCTAAAACCAAGACGTGTAGGAAAAAAAAAGTTTCTCGTCAAAAAAAATCTAAAAACCTAAACACCAAATGAAAGTCCATTTAGAGACATTTTACAACAAACTTTTTACTTTTTTCCTGTTATTGATATCCTGTACCCAGGCAAAAACCACTCAAATTGAACCTAAAATAAGCAGTTGCACGAGTTGAAGGGTTGTCCTTCTAACCATGGAGAGGATAGAACCTTTATCTTCTTTGATCTTTTGGAGAATTAAATGCGAAAACACTTTATCACAGGGTTAGTAATTTTACTCCCTCTAGCAATAACAGTCGCTATCGTAGGAGTTATTGTAAATTTTTTAACCCAACCTTTTGTAGGGTTAGCCTCAAGTTTTTTCGAAAAATTTTCTTTCTATAGTCAACATAGGGCCTTCTTGAGGTTTTGTTTACAAATTATCCTGCTTTTTGGCCTGTTCTTTGTTACAGTGCTCTTGGGTTTCTTGGCTCGTCTGATGGTTTTTAAATCTCTACTATCTATCTACGACAAAATTCTACATCGCATCCCTATCATAAAGACCGTATATAAAGCCGCTCAACAAGTAATGACAACTATATTTGGGTCTCAATCAGGATCCTTTAAGCAGGTAGTCATGGTCCGCTTCCCTTCAGAGAATATCCGATGCATAGGTCTTGTCTCTGGCGATGCCCCTAATCCATGCTCCTTACCCGAAGACAAAGAGGATCCTCTAGTTACCGTTTTTATACCAACGACCCCTAACCCAACCTCTGGCTTCCTTACCGTGTTTCCTCGATCAACAGTTACGTTTTTAGATATGAAAATTGAAGATGCCTTCAAATATATTATCTCTTGCGGAGTGTTGTGCTCGACCCCGGAGTGCACTTCGCCTATTCCCGAGGAAAATGCTAGTACAGACGCACACGAAAATCATACTGAAAGGACCTAAATCTTGAAAAAATATTACCTGATCTGATAACCTGCACCTCCAAAGATGGGGATTTCCCCTCAGGGACCAGAACCTCTCTCCTCCGAGGTTTTGAAGTTTCAAAAGAAATTCAGGTTTGTAGTCATGACAAGAATGAGTAAACAGGCTAGGCGAAGAGCCATGTGCCCTAAAAAAAGAAAACCTAAGTATGCAATTAAGCATCCATCTCCAGCTCCTCGTATCGCGTACAAGGCTCGGGAAAATGTCGTAGAGAGCAACGGATTGGTTTTTATTCCGAGAATCGGTTAATCAAAGAGGAAGATTTATGTCTCGCCATCCAAGTTATGGAAAATCCGTAAAGGGAGTAAAAAAACGCAATGTTTTAAAGCGTTTTGAGCGCATTGATGTGTTAAAGAAATTGGGAAGGTGGAAAAATGAAACAGCTAAGAAAGCTACCGGTCTTCCCAAGACACCAGTGCTTTAGCACGTTATGTAAAATCAGGACTTGCTTCTATACATGAAAGTTTTCGTGTCGAATAGACAGAAGGGGGTGCCTATCTCCGCGCAGTCTGTGAAGCAAGTTGTTGGTTTTGTTGTCCGCCATCTCTCCGTGTCTACGGATCTTTTGTATGTCCATTTTGTCGAAGAACACACTCTGGCAAAGTTGCATGGTCGCTTGTTTAATGATCCCTCGTTGACGGACACCATCACGGTGCCTATAGATGCTCCAGGAGAGCCTTCTTCTCCCCATGTCCTTGGCGAAATCTTTATAGATCCAAAAGCAGCCCATAGATATCTTTCACGACAGGCGAAGGAAATAACTGAAGAGGCCTTATACAAAGAAATCACACGTTACGTCGTGCATTCCATCCTTCACCTAGTAGGTTATGATGACATAGCTCCTGAAGACAGACGAAAAATGAGAAGGAAAGAAAATTTTTACTTGTCCTTGTTGGAAGAAGCTGCTTTAATCCTGAGAGCTTAGCCACTAAGAAACCTAATATGCAAACTCCAATGGTTCCCACCCTCGTCTTGTTTCTTCTTTGCTCTCTAACAATTTCTAGCAAAGAACCCCCTCCTCCTTTTTTCTGTCGCTTATACAAGAGACTATTTCCGTCAAAAACAAATGCTAATAGTTCGTATAACAATATCTTATCTCTCTTCTCAGTATCCCTCTACCTTTACTACCCCTTAATTCTTATGAAAAATTATTCTGAGGAGCAAAAGCTGTGGCCTTCTCTTTTGTTAGCCATATTGCTTGGATACGTACTTCCTTCCTGGCTCTCTCGGCATCTTTCCTCGAGAGTAAAAAAACTTTTTATCTTTACCGGAACTTTTTGTGCAACAACCGTTCTGCCAGCAAAAAAGCTACTTTCCTTCCTCAGTCCCCCACCCACAGAAGAAGCTCCGGCATCAAAACCAAAAGCTGCTATCACTCAAGAATTTAATAGCAAACTGGAAGAAGCTTTGGTTTCTTTCGAGGATCTTATCGTTCGCGAAGTAATGGTGCCCAAAATAGATATCTTCGCTCTTCCAGAAGAGCTCCCTATACAAGAGGCTATGGCTAAAATCACTAGCGAAGGGTATAGCAGGATCCCTATCTACAGAAAAAGTGTAGATACAGTTACAGGAATAGTTTTGGTCAAAGACCTTTTATCCATACTGCAGCATTGCAATTCGGATAAAACTCTCAAACCTCTATCCTCCATTGCTAAACCTGCCATGTATACCCCAGAAATCAAGAAAGCTACCTTGATGCTTCAAGACTTTCGTCAGCATCGAAAACATCTGGCTATTGTTGTCAACGAATACGGGTACACTGAAGGAATTGTCACAATGGAAGACATTATAGAAGAGATTATTGGAGAAATTTCTGACGAACATGATAGTAAAGAAGATCTTCCCTATAGAAAATTTGGTAACTCTTGGATAGTCGATGGAAGGATGAACATTTCAGATGCCGAAGAGCTTTTCCAGCTGCACATTGACCATGAAAATAGCTACGACACCCTGGGGGGACATGTCTTTCATAAGCTCGGAGCTGTGCCACAAAAAGGAATGAAGTTGAATCACGAACAATTTGATATTGAAATTATTAGCTGTTCTGAACGAAGCATTGGAAAGTTGAAAATTACTCCTCTGAAGAAACCTTCTTCTTCCGATCAATAGACTTGCAGGGTCCAACAAAATTTCTTTTATAAAAAGAGCATCTTTACTCTATTTGCTTGCCTCAAAAGACTTTTTTCTGAAAATGCCAATAAGGGTATGGTTCAGGCCTGGGACGTATTAACATCCTACCTGCACATGAAGATGTATACCGCACATGGGCAGATCACAGTAGACAAAATTGTAAAACTGCCCTAAATGGCAAATAAGGAGACCTGAATATGAGTGACATTCGAAAGGAAACGCATGGGGATACAACAGTCTTCTTTCTCGAAGGAAAATTAGATGGTGTCTCCTCCCCCTCCATTCAAAAAACAATTTCTGAAGAAATATCTTCTGGAACTAAAAATATCGTTCTGGAATGTAGTAAGTTAGAATACATGTCTAGTGCTGGCATTCGGGTACTACTGCAAAGTTATCATCAAGCAGGGAAAAATTCTGGCAAAATAGTACTAACTACAGTCTCTAAAACCATAGAACAAACATTGTATGTAACCGGATTCCTTTCTTACTTCCATATTTATGCCTCTTTAGAGGATGCTTTATCATCACTAAATCAACAGGAAGATTGAGAAAAACACTTTTCTCCTATATGATCTGCTCCTTGTCTTATCTTAAAATTGTGGTCCTATGCGCAGATCCGTATGTTACGTCGACCCCTCTTCAGCCAGAGCCGGGCAGATATCTACATGGCAGTTTCTTTATAACCCAGCAATGCCCTTACCCAAGGGCACAAAGTTGAAATTCGATCTTCAGGGTTCTGGACGTGTTATCGATTGGGAAGTGCCCACTGCAGATCTAACCTCTCCTAAGAATGTCATCTATGCAAAGACCCCCTCTGGAAAAATCATTAAAGCCAAACCGGTCAGAGCCCCAGGCAAACTTGTCCCCCAATTTGAGTTTGTTCTCCCTTCTCTTGTTGATATAGGAGAAACACTAACCATCGTCATGGGAGTTAATCCCGAAGGACCAGACAATGATGAGTTAGGCAACGGGTCCCAGCTTTTTGTTCAAAGAAGAAAACCTTTCCTGCTACACGTGGATACTGGTAACGGGGAGGAAGAAACGGAAGTTTTTTCCATGGACATTCGAGGGAATGTTCTCAAAAAAATTCTTATTTTTACTCCTTCGTATGTCACCAAAAACAAACGATTTGATATCACAGTTCGTTTCGAAGATGAGTTTGGAAACTTAACTAATTTCGCTCCCGAATCGACACGTGTGGAGCTTTCTTACGAACACTTAAGGGAAAACCTCAGTTGGCAGCTTTTCATTCCAGAAACAGGTTTCGTTGTTCTTCCCAATCTTTATTTCAATGAGACAGGTATCTACCGAATTAAATTGCGCAACTTGTCAACTAACGAGAGCTTTGTTTCTGCGCCGGTAAAGTGCTTTCCTGATGCAAGTCCTAATCTTATGTGGGGATTGCTGCATGGTGAATCAGAGAGACTGGACGCCGAAGAAAATATCGAATCGTGCTTAAGACACTTCAGAGATGAAAAAGCTTTCAATTTCTTTGCTTCTTCTTCTTTCGAGGGGTCAGAAGGTATTTCTAGCGACTTGTGGAAGTTAATATCCCAAAATATTTCAGATTTTAACGAAGAAGACCGGTTTGTTACCGTCCTTGGCTTTCAATACGCCGGAAATACTAAGGAAGAAGGCATCCGCCATATTCTATCTTGCAAAGATAACAAATCTCACACGAAACAGCGCGATAACAAGCATTTGCAATTAACGAAACTCTATAAAAACTCTTCTCCTAAAGATTTTATTTCCATCCCATGTTTCACAGCATCGAAAAAATATGGTTACAATTTTGACTCCTTCCATCCTGAATTTGAGAGAGTTGTGGAAATCTATAACGCTTGGGGAAGCTCAGAAACAACTGAAGCTAACGGTAATCCTTTCCCTATAAAAGGCTTCGACACGGAGGAAGAATCTGGAACAATCATCCACGCTTTAAAACGTAATAAACGTTTTGGATTTGTCGCTGGAGGGTATGATGATCGAGGGCCTTATTCTACTTTCTTTGATAATGGTCAGATACAGTATTCACCCGGATTTACAGGAATCGTCTCCTCAAAATATACTAGAGAATCCTTAATGGATGCTTTGTTTAAACGGCATTGCTATGCTACCTCTGGTCCCAGGATTATATTAGGATTCCACATAGCTCAGGAACCTATGGGTACTGAGCTTTCAACAGCAGCAAAGCCTGGTCTCATGGTCAATCGCCACATTTCGGGATATGTTGCGGGAACCAGCAAACTGCAAAAAGTTGAAATCATCAGGAACGGCGACGTTTTGCATACCTTTTCTCCCCAAGAATCCTTGCAGATAGACTACGAATATGACGACATGACAGATCTGTCCACTGTAGCCTTGTCCCCTGATAAGAATAAACCTTCTTTTGCATTTTACTACTTACGAGTAACCCAGGTAGATGGAGCTATGGCTTGGAGTTCTCCAATATGGGTAGATGTAGAGCCTTCTAAATAAAATTACTGCTTAACACATTATTTTAGGAGAAGCGAAGATGTCTGTTCTTGTTATGGTTCTATTATCATTCATTTTGATCGCTTGTTCGGCTCTTTGTTTGTTTGCGGGTGTTCTGTTTTTCGGAAAACCCTTAACGAAGGGTTGTGGGAAAGAAGAATGTTGCCGAAAAAAAAACTGTGAAAATAAACCGGAAAACTTGCATAGTCAACGCCCTGATGAATGAGATTAAGGATTGGTCGCAGTGGGTGGTGTTATCGATTTGACTCCTCCGGGGGCGCTCTGTGGGCGTGTTCTCGATAAAGTAGTTGGGGGTGAGCGGCTGTCTGAGGATGACGTTGTCGGATTGCTTGCTCTTTCTACGGAGAAGGAAATTTCTTTCATTCAAAAACTAGCAGATCACGTACGCAGTGCTAGAGTGGGTGACGTAGTTTTCTTCTCTTCCACCTACTATTTATACCCTACAAACTTTTGCGAGTTTAATTGTTCATTCTGCGCGTTCTACGCTAAGCCTGGCGATGCTAAAGGGTGGTGGCATACTCCCGAAGAGTTACTAGAGCTAATTTCTAAAGTTTCTCAACCAATCTCTGAAGTTCATATTGTCTCTGGATGTCACCCAGATTGCAATTTACCTTACTTCGAAAAACTGTTTTCTTTACTCAGGGAATATTACCCTAAACTGCACCGAAAAGGGCTCACGGCGGTAGAATACGACTACTTGGCCAAACTTCACGGTACAGATGTTAAATCAATCTTAGAGGCACTTCGCGATGCGGGTGTCCAAAGTTTGCCCGGAGGAGGAGGAGAGATTCTTGTTGATTCTCTCAGACAAACTATCTCTCCAGGAAGAATTTCTTCCGATCGTTTTTTAGAAATTCATCGGACAGCTCATGAGTTGGGATTAAGAACCAATGCAACTCTTCTGTTTGATCATATAGAAACGCCCCAAAATATTGCTGAGCACTTAAAAAAATTAAGAGACTTACAGGACGAAACACACGGATTTAAAACTTTGGTTCCGCTAAAGTTTGCTAACCAGAATAACGCTCTAGGCAAGATCTCTCGTTACAAAAATCGCTCCCCTCTCCGCCTTGCCTTGTTATTTGCCTCAATACGTCTATTCTTAGATAACTTTGACAATATAAAGTCTTTATGGAATTACTTGGGTATAACTAACGCTCTAGAAATGCTTAATTGTGGAGCTAATGATTTTTCTTCCACCCATATTGGAGAACAAGTTTTCCAGATGGCATCCTCCAAAGATCCCGTACGTATGGATATTCCTGGCATGCAAAAATTAATTTCTGGAATAGGTCGAAAACCTTGTCTGGTCAATTCTCAAACAGTTTAATCAAACTCGGTTGCGTAGATTATATTAACGCTCTACCTCTCTACTATGGGGGCATTCTTTCCTTTCCTTCTGTCGATTTATGGTTCGGAAAGCCTTCTGAGCTTTTAAGCCGCTTTCTAACCTTTTCTCCTTCAAATAGAAATATTACCCCTTCTGAAGTCTTTCTGACAGGAAGTACAGGAACCTTTTTACCTTCGGCAGCTTTTCTACCAACCTATGGTATAGCAGCCTATAAGAATATTCTAAGCGTAAATCTATATGCCAAACCTTCTTTGTTCTCCTACTCATCTACTCTATCAAAAATTGCCATCACTAAAGAAAGCTGTGCCTCTGTAGCTCTGCTGCAAGTGTTATGTAATAGACTATGGAAAATAAACCCGAAATTCATTAGTACCTCTACAGAAATCTTGTTGCAAAATTACTCTCAATATGACGGCATTCTACTTATCGGAGATACAGCTCTAAAAAACCAAATCATACAAGGATTAGTCACTTATGATCTAGCCAATGCATGGTATGAACTTACTCGTCTTCCCTTTGTTTTTGCTTGCTTTCTTTTATCCCCGAATTTTTCTCAAAAAAAACTTTTAGAAAGTTTTTTGGACACTTCTCTCAAATTCTTTGAACAAGATCCTGCTTTAGTCCTTACCAGAGCAAAGCAGAAGACTCTCCTCCCCATCGATTATTTAAAACGTTATTACTCTCATTGCCAGTATCGTCTAGGAAAAGAAGAACTTCGAGGATTAGACACTTTTCGTAAATATTACGAAGAACTATCCTCTTCAAATCATCTTACAAAACCAAGCGCTCTGCAATCGCGATGAGAAGTTCCTCAGAAATTAAGTTTTTTTTTAAAGCAATAGCTTCTAAATACGACTTTATAAACTCCTTACTGTCTTTGGGAAACCACCATTACTGGAATTTTTCTCTCATCCGAGAAATAGAGAAATTTACATATACAAAGCATGACATAAAAAACTTACATTTGGTCGACTTGTGCGCTGGCACAGGAGCCATAACTTTTAAATATCTGCGTAAATACCCTCACGCTACAGCAACATTAGTGGATTTTTGCCCAGAAATGCTTGCCATAGCAAAAAATCGAGGCGAAAAATTTTTTCCAAGGTACACCTTGATGGAGCAAGACGTTTCCTCGCTTCCCTTCTCTGATGAATCTATTCCTTTAGCATCTATGGCTTATGGATTACGTAATCTAAAAGATGTGAGGAAATGCCTAAAAGAAGTGTTCCGCACTTTGGTCCCTGGAGGTTTCTTCTATATTTTGGAACTTACAAAACCGGAGAAAAATTTTATAGTTAGAAAAGCTCACAAACTCTTTCTAAAAACTTACGTACCTTTCATAGGCAGCATTTTTACAGAAAATCCCTCCGCGTACGACCATCTGAAAGAAAGTATCGAAGGTTTACCAGAAATCGAAAAAATTTCCCAAATGCTGGAGGGAGAAGGATTCTGTATAAAGAAAACTAAGTCTCTCACTTTAGGAAGCGCTACGATATGGGTAGCACAGAAAAACTCCTAAGATTTCTTTTTTCTCCCCCTACGAGATCCTGCAGCTTTCGCTGATTTCTTAGACAAGACAGAGTCTTCGTCGTCGTCATCGTCATCATCATCGAAGAAAGAAAGATCTCCTGAACCGAGATCCTCTTCAGAATCGTACCCTAACTTAGCCGATAACTCCTTCAATGAAGCAAATCTTTCTGACAAATTAGCCAAATTCAGCTGATCTTCTACCCGACCGGCTCCTCTGAGGTGGGCTAAAAACTCTTCCTCAGTATCAAATTTCTCCGAGAAAGTAATGGAAGAAGCCGAAGTAATTTCTGGAAGAAAGAGAAAACGTCTTGCTGCGGGAGGAACCTGCGTATAGATATCACTAGAAACCGCCGTCTCTGCCTCTACTTTAGCTGTCTGTTTGGGGGGTCTTCCTCTTTTAGGTCGAGGATTCAAAGCCTCATTAGAATAATAAACTTTAGCCTTATTCATTAACAGCTGACGAGCTTGAGCTATATCCTTAGAAACCTTCGTATCAAAAAGATGCACTTTTAACTGTTCGAGAGTATCTTTAGAAAAATCTAAATCCTCCTCAAAAACAAAGTGAAACCTATTGTTCCGAAGCCATTCTATAATTCGTATCCGGGAGCGTTCCAAATAAAACTGTTGCCACTTTTCTAATTCTGACTCATGGTCATAGATAAACTCTAAAAACTGCTCTCTAGCATTCTTAGTTTGAAGAATCTCTAAAAACTTCTCCTTAGTATCAATATCATAGATCTTCTCATTAATGAAAGTCTCCATGATCTTCTTCGTTTCATAGAAGGTCAACTTAGGAATCAAACAGTATCTGTCAGCATGAGTTTCTATCTCTTCATAGATTTTTTTAAGATCTTCTTCGTCTTTATCCAAATCAATGTAAAGGATAAACCCTTCGACACGATCCAAATAAAAATCCCTCTCATCATCAGACTTTGAGAAGGCATCCATCAAGCGAAGTACTCTTAGTAGCAAAGGATTTTGAGGAATAGGATATGTAGTCATAAGGAGGGATTATAAAACAAGTATTCTTAGCAATCAAGAAAAGTTCTAGTCCAAAATGTTCAAACTATAGATTCCTCTGAAAGTTTTAATTCTTTAACAGGGCCTGTTAAAAAAACTTTTTTTCTATCTTCAGAAAAGTCTACTACCAAAACACCTTCCGATCTTGTTTTTATATAAACCTGAAGACCTATTGGTTGTAGAAAAGCTGCCGACAAAGCTACAGCTACAGCACCGGTACCGCAAGCCTGAGATTCTCTTTCTAGGCCCCTCTCATAGGTAAACACCTTTATCTCTTTGTTGCCTATAAATGTGGCAAAATTTACGTTAACACCTTCGGGAGAAAAAACGTCATGCCAACGAAGCTTTCTTCCGTAATCAAAAACTTCTTCCTCAGATAATGTTCTCGATACAAAAACAACCAAATGCGGAACCCCAGTATTCAGCCAAAACATACGACTTTCTGGAAAAAAACTTTTTCCTAAAGAGACAGGACGGAAGTTCCAGTCTTCCTTGGTCATGTCGACCGTCACTTGACCTGAAGAAGATACTGTGGCTTTATAGATCCCCGAAAAGGTTTCCACACTCACTTCCGACAATCCTCTCTGAGTAGCTACGTGAAAAACTAGACACCTGAGCCCATTCCCACACATCTCCGCACGAGAACCATCACTATTAAAAATGCGAACAGCGACGTCCGCTACAGAAGAATCAGAAAGAGCCAAAAGCCCATCAGTCCCCGTCTGCATGCTCAAACGAGAACACTCTTCATCAGAAAGACTTGCTGCTTCACAAACAGCGAAAGTATTTCCCGCTCCAGAATATTTCTTATAAGAGCTACCCATCGACAGCAAAATTCTATTTTATATGACCAGCAGCCAATTCTCAGAATTATAAATCATTAAACGAAAACAACACCCCGTCCAAAAGACCAAAAGCTTTAGCCTCATCAGCTGTCATCCACGTATCCCTATCTATAGCTTTTTCTATAACATCCCTAGGTTGTTTTGTTGCCTTTTCGTAGAGGTCTACCAAACGGGCCTTAGTTTTAAGAATCTCTCTAGCATGAATATCCAAATCCGTGGCCTGCCCCGTTATGGCTCCTCCAATAGATGGTTGGTGAATCATAATGCGAGCATTAGGAGTAGCAAAGCGTCGTCCAGGTTCCGCACATAAGCTCAATACAGATCCCATGGAGGCTGCTAAACCCGTAACCACAGTCGTGACTGGAGATGTTATCATTTTAATTTGATCCCAAACAGCGAAGCCTGCATCCACTGAACCACCAGGACTATTGATAACGAAAGTAATCGGTTTTCCAGGATCTATCATTTCTAGAAACCAGAGCTTTCTGATCGCTTCCGAAGAGCTTTTTTCCGTTACAGGCTCGCAAAAGAATATACGTCTCGACTCTAAAATTTTGCGCTCAATAACGTCTCGCAAATTGTGAAAAGATTCTTCATTGGAAGGCATAAATTTTTTTCTCCTTACTGTTCAAGAACGCTAAGATCTACTTCCGGGTATAATGGAAACCGGGCCAACAAATCAAGGACCCGCGATTTGGCTTCCTGACTAATGTTCTCTGGAAGCTCTCCAAATTTTTTATTACTGTTACCGTCGACATTATGTTTCACAACAATATTTCGCAACACTTTAACGAGGATATCCGCTATTTCATGCATCTCATGAACACCCATTCCCAAAGTTGTTAAGGCGGCTGTCCCCAAACGAATCCCTGAAGTATCCCATTTACCAGGCTCATCGGTGGGTATAGAATTTCTGTTCACAGAAATGCCAACAGCTCCCAAAATGTCCTCGGCAATTCTTCCTGTAAGACCTATTGCAGAAACATCAACAAGCACCATATGATTATCCGTCCCCCCCGTCAACAGCCGTAACCCTCCAACCATTAACCTGTCGGCTAGTGCTCTAGCATTTTCTACAACAGCATGAGCATATTTTTTAAAATCTACAGACAAAGCCTCTTTGAGGGCCACAGCTTTGGCTGCGATAACATGAGGCAAGGGACCTCCCATCATCATGGGACATGCTTTATCCAAAGTAGAGGCAAAAGCTGCTTTAGATAATACCAGCCCGCCTCGAGGCCCTCTCAAAGTTTTATGAGTGGTTGTTGTCAAAATATCTGCATAAGGCACAGGATTCTCTCCCCCAGAAAACACGCCCCCGGCAATTAACCCAGCAAAATGAGCCACATCAGCAACAAGAACTGCCCCTACATCATCTGCTATCTGCTTAAGAATGGAAAAATCTAAACGACGGGAATACGCTGAATAACCGGCAATCAAAATCTTCGGTCTTACCTCTTTAGCCCTACGAGCTATCTCGTCATAATCAAAACGTTCTGTCTCTAGATTTACCCCATAACATCTGCATTTCACAAGTTTAGAAATGATATTCAATCGAACATCTCCATGGGTCAGATGCCCTCCAGAATTCATTGAGGGACCCAGACAAACAACGTCCATTAGCTCCCTACGCAACCTATCATACTCTTCCTCGGAAAGATTATTGACCGTCTTATAACCCAACCTAGATACAATATCTCCTTGAACCCTATCATTTAGAATAGCCATAACAGCCAAGAGATTAGCATCAGCCCCACAATGTGGCTGCACAGATGCGTACTCTGCACCGAACAACTCCTTAGCCGTTTCCGCACAATCCCACTCAATAGCATCTACATTTTCGCAACAAGAATAAAAACGCCTGAAGGGGCTTCCTTCCGAATATTTATCCGTTAGCAAATTTCCCATAGCGAGCTGAACGGATAATGAAGAATAATTCTCAGAAGCGATCAGCTTCAAACGTGATCTCTGAGCCTTTAATTCATCGATGATTTTCTTCCCAACGGATGGAACATGCTGCAACAAGTGATCTAAAGAAGCTAAATACGCTAGAGCTGCCATTTTATCCTTCGGGACAGATCCTTTATCGAAAAAACCTTTCAAAAGAGTAGACATGTTGCATCCTCCAAAGTGAAAACACGAAAAATCCCGACACCGCCCATAGGGACAAAAAAGCAAAGCCCCACCAGCAAGCTAGACCTGCCTGCCCTGACTCACGAAAGGACGAAACAACCCCCTCGAACAGCTTATAGTCCAATTTCTTTCAGCCTAACGTCATGAACTCAGCACTTGAGTGCCAGATCGGAGCATCTTACTGCATATTCTTTTGGTTTTGCAAACAAAAAAAATAACGATTTTCGTCTTAATTTTTATTCCAAAAATTTGAATGCTTAGCTTTAATCCAGGACCAGAAAACAAGAAAATCCTCCCCTGTTGCTATGCCAAAAACCTCGCATTTTTCAAGACAAAAGCCTAGAAAACTCTACTTAGGACAAAACCGACATACAGCCTCATCTTTAAATGCTGCGTTCTTCCCTATCCTCTCCGTAAAGAAAATGGCTCTTTCCTCACCAAAAACTCGTCGCTTGTTTAAGAGTATTCCCTATTCAACCCACGTTCTGATAACTAGCCCTTCCGCAGCTAAACTTTTTGCCAAAACTGCTATAAGCTTGGGGTATCAGTACTTCATTAAAAAACTCCAGTATCTATCGATAGGTCAAACTACATCCAAAGTACTGAGAACCTACATCTCTCAATCCATCTCTATTAAAGAATCAGAACATCCTATAGCAGAAAGTCTTGCATCATTACTCCCAACGCTATCCCCTAACTCTTTAGTTCTTTATCCCTCCTCCTTTTTAGCTAGAAAAATTCTTTTAAACACCATGGCTACGCATAGCATCCCTCATAAACATTGTTTCCTCTACAGCATGCTGCCTAACAAACTACCTAAGCATTATCTAGACTTCTACCAAGAATTCTTGTTCACTAGTCCCTCCGGAGTTCGAGCATATGTCAGTCAACATCCCTTCATAGAAAAAAAAAGATATTCCTGTATTGGTGAAATTACTGCTCGAGAACTCCAAAAATATCACGAAAATTTCTCCTTATTTAAATAAAAAATATTAACCCTTAAAAAAGACAACTCTACTCTTCCTTTTCCCAAGCAAAGAATTTTTTGATTGCTTGCAAGCTAGAAAAAGCTTCTTTACTTCTTAGAAGAAAAGAGCTAAATTAGTCTTTTCTCTATATTACCACGGTTGATGGGAGGGGTTTTTCGCGTGACAAAGCGATCGAGAAGCTCCGCTAGGGTTATCACTAAGCTGGCTTATTTCAGAAGGAAGGAAAATGCAAGACGCTTTTCAAGTCATTCTAAGTATTCAAGAACTTGATATCAAAATGATTCGTCTCATGCGGGTGAAGCAAGAACACCGCAAGGAGCTGTCGAAGGTTCAGTCCTTGAAAATGGATATTCGAAGAAAAGTTTCCGAAAAAGAAGAGGAAGTCTCTGTTCTCCGAGAAAAGATTAGAGAAGGTGAAGCTCGCATTCAAGAAGTTTCTGAACAGATTAACAAATTGGAAAGTCAACAAGCAGCTGTGAAGAAGATGGATGAGTTCAACGCGTTAACCCAAGAAATGACCAACGCCAGTAAGGAACGTCGATCTTTGGAGCATCAGGTCAGTGACCTCATGGATAAGCAGGCTGCAATCGAAGATCTGGTTGTTTCTCTAAGAGAAAGCTTACAGTCCACGGAATCTAGCAGCGAGTCCATTGAAAAAGAAATCACTGAAAGCATCCGGAAGATTAATGAGGAAGGCCGCTCTCTTTTAGAACAGAGGTCTGAACTGACTCAACAAAGTAATCCAGAACTGTTTAAGATATATGAACGGTTGCTGAAAAACAAATTAGATAGGGTTGTTGTACCAATAGAAAATCGTGTGTGCAGTGGTTGCCATATTGTGCTTACACCTCAACACGAGAACCTTGTAAGAAAAAGAGACCGGTTAATTTTTTGCGAGCACTGCTCTCGAATTCTTTATTGGCAAGAATCTTCAGAAAATCTTCAAGAAGGTACAGCAAAACGTCGCCGCAGGAAATCTGCTGTTTAAAAGTTATCGGAAGAGAAAGGCAATCGCTGCTCCTGGAAGGGGGTTCGCCTCAGTTAAGGGAGGAGAGGAAAGTCTGGACTTCAGAAGAGAGGATACCAGAGAAATTCTGGGGACCGCAAGGTTACGGAAAGTGCAACAGAAAACATTCCGCTTTTAGCGGTTTCTCCGCTAATAAGACAGGCTGAAAATTCTGATTTTGAGAATCGGAGACATCAAGGTGACTTGGTGTGCATGCAAACCCTATCCGAAGCAAGGGAGGAGGCTATTGTTTCTGCGAAAGCTTGCTTTTCGGGCAAGCGAGCCTCTGAGAATCGCTTGAGGAATTCGGCGACGGATTCCCTAGATGAATGATTGCCCATCGAAGGCTGAGGCCTTCTTTGACAGAATCCAGCTTACTCTCTCTTCCGAATTTTTATAATAATAAAAGCCCATGACGAGCTAGTGTGTGCATATGAAGAAGTCCCACTACCTGACGTTTCTTTAGGGAGTCCACGACAGGCAGCACCGTAACTGGCGAGCCGGCTTCCATGTCTTCCAAGGCATCATGTATAGAGGCTTCTCTCAATACTAGCCGAGGATTTTTAGTCATAACCTCGGTCACAGGTAGGTCAAGAAAGTTATTGCCCTTTTCTCTCAAATTCCTACGCAGATCTCCGTCCGTAAATATGCCTTCCAAAGTTCCCTCAAGCCCCAAAACAAGTACACAACCAAAACCTCCAGAAGAAATAATCTCCAAAGCTTTTCTGACGGAACAACCAGTCGAACAGATGGGCACACATGATAAGGGAGACATCACATCCTCAACTTTCGCATTGGCCCGAAATCCGATAGTCCCCGCAGGGTGATTATTCCCATAATCCTCAAAGGAAAGCTTACGAACCCTAGCAACTGTTGTAGCCAGGAAATCCCCTAATAAAAGCTGATATTGTGTGGAAGTTGTTGGAGCTAAATGAAAGGCATCTATCTCTCTTGCAGAAGGAAGGGTAATTACAAAATCCGCCAGAAAAGCCATTCTAGAATAAGCTCCCGAGGTAACAACGAAAACTTCAGAACCTTTATTTTGGAAATACGGGATCTGCTTTACTAGTTCTTCCGTTTCGCCGCTGTTAGACAACAAAACAACGATATCACCTTCACGAACTGCTCCTAAATCTCCATGAAGAACATCTCCCGCATTCAAGAAAAAAGCTCTTTCTCCGAATGACTGGAACGTAGCTGCAATTTTTCGAGCAATAAACCCACTCTTTCCTACCCCAGAAAAAAACAAATTTCCCGAACTTCCTAGAATCTTTTCTACCAGCGGAGAGGCAAGGCTAAGGTCAAAAGAGGAGAAGAAGTTGTCCATACCTGATTTTTGCAAAGACAAAACTTCTTTCATAACTAGGTAACAACACCCCACGCCTCTGTTTTCAGACATTAACCACCCTTGTCAGTGAACCCTCACTAGCTAATCGTAACAGACTCTATACGATTTTTCAATGCCGTTAAAAATTCACTGCCATAAATGCCATCAATGACTCTATGATCGAAAGTTAGCGTAATGTACATCATCTTTCTAATAGCCAATGAATCATCTTCCTTGACCATCACTCGTTTTTGTATTGTTCCAATACCTAAAATTGCTATTTCTGGATAATGGATTATGGGCATGCCTATAAGCGCTCCCGTCATTCCAAAATTAGTCAAAGTTACGCTGCCGTCTTTTACTTCAGAAAGATCGAGTTTGTTTGCTCGAGCCCTTGCAGAAAGATCTGCTAATGCTTTTGCAATACTAACAAGGCCTCTCTCCTGACAATTTCGAATAACTGGAATGACTACACCTTCTTTGTTGAGATTAACAGCAATCCCCACATTGATAGACTTTTTAACAACAATAGTATCCCCTTCCATGGAACCGTTGAGCAAAGGAAATTGCTGCAAAGCTTTTGTTAAGCACTGAACGATAAAACTCGTGACAGTCAATTTGACACCATGAGCTTCCATGAACCGTTCTTTTTCCTCTGCTATTAAGTTGACCATACCCGTAACATCAACGTCCACAACCAAAGAAGCATGGGGAACCTCATCCGATGCTTTTACTAATGAAGAGGCTATAGCCCTTCTTAGGGGAGACAAAGGTATTCGATTTTCATCTACAACAGGTGCGCCATCAGAAGAGCCACTGCTTACTTGCTCCTCTTTAGAAAGAAGATAGCTTTCTACGTCTTTCCTTGTAATTCTTCCATCTATCCCTGTTCCCACAAGCCCCCTGAGCTCCTCGAGATCTATCCCGGATCTTTCGGCTAAACTTAAAACAGCAGGAGAAAACCATGCAGAGATGCCTTTCCTTGAAGAGGATTTTAACGTCTTAACCTCTGATAACTTTTGTATATCTTGATCTTGGCTCTTGGGACAAACTGATTTGCTATCTGACACATCTTGAATTTCCGCAGAAGTTTCGATATAAGCAAGCACTTCAGAAACGCCAACTTCTTTACCCTCTTTGGCCAGAATGGTAACAAGTTTCCCTGAAACAGGAGAAGGAAGCTCCGTAGCAATCTTGTCTGTAGAAACCTCTAACAACGGTTCATCAGAACAGACAACATCTCCTTCCTGTTTGAACCATCGAATAACGATTCCTCCGGAGGAGGTTTCTCCTATTTTGGGAAATTTGAACAAAAAAACCATACGTTATTGTCCTTCTGCTAAACCTATCATTTCTGACTCACAAGTTTCCTTTGAACTTAAAGAAAAGTTATCTTGATTTTTCTCTCCGGCATGAACGCAAGCTGCAACCACAGCATCTCCTAAAATGTTCATTGGGGTACCCACAATATCTCTCAACCTATCGATGCCAGCCAGGATAGCCACCCCTTGAACAGGAAGCCCTACTGAGGCTAACACCGAGCCAAGAGTAATCATACCCCCCCCAGGAACACCAGCACTTCCTACAGCAGAAAAAGTGGCCGTAATGACTAACATGACTAAACTATAGAACGACAGAGAAAAACCGTACACCTGAGCAATAAATACGGCCGCCATACCCTGAAAAATAGCCGTTCCATTCATATTCACTGTAGCACCCAAAGGCAAGACAAAGCCCGTAATTTCTTTGGAAACTCCTATGCGATCAGAAACACATTTCATAGTGATAGGTAGTGTGGCGGAACTGCTAGCCGTGGAAGCCGCACAAACAATGGCGTCCATCATACCTCGTAAAAAACCTGAGAAAGAACTGCCACAACGAAAACGTATCAAACTACCAAAAACTAGAACAGCGTGAACGAAACAAGCCAAATAAAATACAGCTAAAAATTTACCGAGTTGTAACAGGATACTAACCCCATGTATTCCTGATATCCAAGCCATAGAAGCCGCTACTCCAAATGGAGCAAACTCCATAACCAAGTTGATCATCTGCAACATAACTTCAGAGGCACTGTTGAACAATTTTTCAAGAGCTAATCCCTTATCTCCAGCCAAACGAATAGATATTCCTAAAAACAGAGAGAAAATAATAATTTGTAATATATTCCCTTCAACAAAAGACCGAACAGGATTGGATGGAAAAAGATTTACAATAACTTCTGAAGCTCTGGCACTCGCTTTTGGCGCAACCCAAGAGGCGACCTCATCAATCACACAACCGCTCCCGGGCTTAAAAAGACTAGCAAAAATCAAACCTATAGCTATAGCTACAGCCGTCGTTAGCAGGTAGAGACTCAGACTTTTAATCCCTATACGCCCTAATTTTTTAAGATCACTAATAGAAGCTATTCCAACAACCATGGAGGCAAATACTAGAGGGTACACCACCATACTTAAGAGATTCAGGAAAACATCCCCTATGGGTTTCACTAGAACAGCCTTATCTCCAAAAGCCAACCCGGAAATAACGCCGATAAGCAAACCTAGTAGTATTTTCATCCATAATTTCATTTTTTTCTCCTTTCGCATGAGCGACAGATTTTTTTAAGGAGATCACTTAAAAATTTCTGATTCCCATCAACATTTGCTTTCGAACAAACTACTCCTATAGGTAGTAGATTCTTTTCTCCAGAAAGATCTGGCATCTTGACGAAATCTTTTTCCGTGCAAAGCAAAATTTCGCCCTTGCGTAAAGCTGTTTTCGCTGAAAGAAATCGTAATTCCTTTTTAGTGATCGGTGAATGATCAGGCAGAACATATTTAACCAATATTTTAGCTCCACATTCTTCTACAGTACGAATGAAGCTTTCTGGAGAACCCAATCCGCAAAAAACACTGACACCAATATTTTTCAACAAATCATTACTATTACCTTTGTTTTGCAATTCACCATGCACAATTAAAAGTTTATCGAAGACCTGTCGAAAATAAATTCTAGGAATATTTTTAAAATCCTCTAGCGCACGTAAAGATTCTTCCGAAGTTTCACCATTAATGGCTATTAGGTCTGCCGATCTTAAGGCCTTGGGGCGATCTCTCAGACGACCTTTTGGGAAAAACTTTCCGCCTCCTAGAGGATCCTCTCCTCTAACAACAATAATATTCGCTTGCTTCTCTAAAGGAAAGTACTGCAACCCATCATCAAGAATGGCCACATCACATCCTAACTCTTCTGCTTTCTTGACTGAAAGCAAGCGATTTTTTCCTACAATCACAAAACCATTTGTGATTTTTTGCGATAACATAAATGGCTCATCTCCCACCTCTTGAGCCGTATGCAGAGATGGATTGACTAGCACAGACTTTGATCTAGAGGACAACTTTCCTTTGTACCCTCTGGATAAAACAGCGCAACGAAGCCCTTGGGAATAGAAAAACTCCGCGAGATAAGCTACCATGGGAGTCTTGCCCGTACCTCCAATAGCAATATTTCCTACTGAGACAACAGGGATACCCGCTGCTACCTTTTTCCTAAAGATAGAAACAAAGCGATGAAGCCCAGAGCAAAAAGCAAATATTGAAGAAAGAATTGCAAAAAACACCGAGGGTCTTCTCCTTTGCAGCAATCGCAAACACAGCGTGCGATAAATCATAAACAAAGAAGAAGGAAACTCTTTACTTATATTCTTCGGAGTCACTCGTAATTACCTCCCAAATCAGAAAGTCCTTGTTCGGATGACCGCACAAGGTAAAAGTCGACCGATTTTCCGAAATAGGAAGATCCCGTTTCGCCAAGCATCGCAAAAAAAACATTAAGTATCAAGAGAGAAAAATTTAATTTACAACTCAAAAAAGCATAGAATAAAAAACAAAATAAAAAAAATAATTTTAATTATAAAACTCTCTGACGAACAACCTCATAACAAATCAACGTCACAGACATCGCTAGATTCAACGAGTCTACAGCCCCCGCCATAGGAATGACAGCCTTACGGCTCTTGGAATTCAACCAAAACGAAGACACCCCATCTTTTTCGGAGCCAAAAACCAAAACCGTGGGCAAAGTGTAATCATAAGAAAGGTAACTTTTATCTGCTGATGGGGACGTAACTATCACTTGACATCCCATATCCTCAAATGTTTTAAAAGCTTCTTGGGAGTCCACACTCCATATAGGCACCGTGAAACAAGTTCCCAGAGAAGATCTAATAACATTGGGATTATACACGTCTACGGGGGAATCACAAATAACAACGCCGTCGACGCCTGCAGCATCTGCTGATCTAAGAATAGCGCCAAAATTACCCGGCTTTTCTACACCTTCAATCAGTAAGTAAAAAGGTTTTTTTTGCTTTCTTTTCCTAAAAAACTCTTCTTTCAACAAGGGCCTCTTCCTAGCTATAGCTATAACTTTGTCTCCGCTATCCTTGTAGGCCATTGACCCCATAACATCTGAAGAACAACGAACAATCTCTATTCTACTATCCATCTTGCTCAACCAATCGCTTTCGCCTTCCTTCAGAGAAACTTTATCGACAAAAAGTGTCCTGATCTCTATTCCGGCACCTATAGCTTTTTCCACTTCCCGGATTCCCTCTACCAAGAATTCTTCGCTTTCCTTACGCAAGCGACTCTTCCTACGTAATCCAACTACCTGTTTGACCCTAGTATTGTTCTTAGATGTTATTAGAACTTCTTCCATGCAGCAAAACACCCTGAGGGCACTTTATCGAAGCCCTCCCCTAAAAAACTTTCTCCGGAAAAAAACTCCCCTTCTCTACGGATGGCGCTTCTTACTAATCTTTCTACCAAAGCTGGCGTATGCCCAGGAGTATGTGACGAAGCTAGCAACAAGCTGGCCCGCGAAGACAGTAATTGATTACACATTGTCAATAGAGGGAAAAAATGTTCTTCAATGCGAAAAATTTCTTTGTTTGTACCTCGACCATATGTGGGCGGATCCAAAATTATTACATCGTAGACACTCTTTCTACGAATTTCTTTTTTTAGAAAAGAGAACACATCTTCTATGACCCAGAATATTCTTTTGTTAGGAAAACTATTCTTCAAATAATTCTTCTCCGCCCACCGAACAGCTGCTTTAGAAGCATCTACATGCCTAACAATAGCGCCAAGCTTAGCAAAAAACAATGATGCAGCTCCTGTATATGCAAACAAATTTAACACGCGACACTCAGGAGCATTCGCGATTACTTCAGCGAACAAAGGCCAAAAACTCATGTGTTCTGGGAAAAACCCTAGATGACCAAATGGAGTGCATTTTAGTTCAAAAACAAGTCCTTCCACTTGAAAGTCCCAATTGAAGGAACTCTGTTGAACCCCTTTCCAAGTCCCATCCTCTCCACTCCTGACAAATTCTGCAAAAACTTGTCTGCCCCACATATTTGGATTTGTTCTTGGCCAAATAGCAACAGGACACGGACGAACAACAATCTTGGAGCCAAACTGCTCTAATTTCTTACCTTCTCCGCTATCCAAAAGGTGATAACCCACGCTTGCTGAACCTTATGTTTAAGTCAAGGAACGATCTTTGAAAGCTATAGATGGTACCAATTTCTCTTAAAACCCGCAATTTCAGTCAGCATGTCATAAACAGAAAACCTTATTGAAGGTTACCTACAATGGCCTCTTCTAAAAAACAATGTTAGAAGAACAAATGCCAATAATTCAAAAATTTTATTACATATTTATTATATTTTGTTTTAGTCTCTGTAAAATTTACTTTGATTACAAAGGCTCTTTTTCCATAAACTGCCCTAAACGAGGAGATCTTGGGAATGAAATGTCCCTTTTGCAACCACGGAGAAATGCGGGTTATTGACTCCAGAAATTCTCCGGAATCAAACGCTATCAAGCGACGTCGAGAATGTTTGCATTGTGGGCAAAGGTTCACTACCTTCGAGACAATAGAACTTGTTATACAAGTACTCAAACGAGACGGCCGCTACGAAAATTTTCAAGACTCAAAACTAATAAATGGACTCAATGCCGCTTCTTGCCACACAAGTATTAGCCAAGAGCAAGTTCATGCGATAGCATTTAACGTGAAAGCTGAACTATTGAGGAAGCAAAATAGGGAAATTTCTACCAAAGAAATCGGAGAACTAGTAATGAAATATCTTAAAAAGACGGATATGATCGCCTACATCCGATTTGCTTGTGTCTACCGAAGATTCAAAGATGTCGGAGAACTCATGGAAGAGCTCTTATCCGCGTCACCTGAAGTAGAAAAAAATCTTTGAGGAGCTATAAACCAATGCCTTTGTCTGAAGAAGAAATTTTGTTTTTTAAAGAGCGTCTTTTAGAAATGAAATCAAGACTGTCGCACACCTTAGAGGGAAGCGCGCAGGAGGTAAAGAAGCCCAACGAAGCTACAGGATATTCTCAGCATCAGGCTGACCAAGGCACAGAAACTTTTGATCGTACAATCAGCTTAGAAGTGACTACTAAAGAATATGGCTTACTTCGACAAATTGAACGCGCTTTAGAAAAAATTAAGGAAAACACTTATGGGATTTGCGACGTTAGTGGGGAGGAAATCCCCCTCCAAAGACTTAAAGCTATCCCCTACGCAAACATGACCGTCCAAGCCCAAGAGAAATATGAGAAAGGGCTCCTTTCAGGAAACTAATCTATGAAAAAACGATCTAAGGCCGAGCAAAATGTGCTCGTCTTTCTTCTCTTTCCCATGTTTGTTGTTTGCATGCTCTTCATTGACTGGGGATCCAAGTTCTGGGTCCTCTACTCTCAGCAGCAGCACAAATCTCTGTTTGGGTTTTTCCAAAAACCTCTGTACTCCTCCTCTCTCTGGAATTTTACATTAGAAATATCTCCTACCTTTAATGAGGGAGCTGCCTTCGGGCTCTTCTCTTCCTACACGTACCCTCTACTACTTTTAAGAATAGCTATCGTAATTGGAATTGGTGCTTTTATAGTATCTCGCAGACATCTGGTCTCCAACGCCAACCTTTTTGGCCTTCTCCTTATCCTCAGTGGAGCCATCGGAAACATCGTAGATTTAATTTACTACGGAAAAGTTATCGATTTTATTAGTTTAAGTTACGCGAAAGCCCACTACTTTCCTGTGTTTAATTTCGCAGATATGCTTATATCTGCTGGAACTTTTATTTTATCCGTCAAGCTTTGTTTTTTCCCCAGAAAGGAAAGAAAAATAAACGCTTAATTTCCTCTAAAAGAACCACATTGGTATAATTATTGTCTTTTTCCTCAGCTTTGGAGTTTTTGTGGGTCGTTTTTTAGCCTTTCTTCAGTCCTTTGATGACTTCTTTTGGTCCTACGTAGCTTTCGCTATCATTATGACAGTGGGAGTTTGTTTCTCTCTAAAATCTAAATTCTCCCAAATAACCCATTTCCCCGAACTGTGCCGAGAATTTTTTTCCGCCTTTAAGCAACGATCCTCTCAAGACAAGAAAGGCGTACACCCTATCAAGGTTTTTTTTGCATCTACAGGCGGAAATATCGGCATAGGTAATGTCGTTGGAATCGTAACTGCGGCTTGTATTGGTGGACCAGGAGCCATGCTCTGGGTTTGGATTGCTGGGATCCTCGGTTCTATAGTTAAATATGCTGAAGTTTACCTAGGTGTTAAATTCCGCGTCCTAGGCAAAGATGGTGTTTTTTACGGGGGGCCTATGTACTTCCTCGAAAGAGCCTACCGAACACCTTTAATCCCCATAATCGTAGCCGTCTTGTTATGCATCTACGGCGTAGAAATCTACCAATTTTCTGTCATAGCCGATAGTGTGTCTCACTGTTGGTCAGTGCCCAGGTTAATCACCATTGCTTCTCTTCTCTTCGCCGTAATCTACGCCGTCCTTGGAGGCTTGCAGAGAATTGGTAAAATCTGCTCCTTAGTATTGCCATTCTTTATGGTTGTCTACTGTTTTATGGGCGTTTCCATCCTAGTCCTAGAAGCTTCAAAATTGCCAGAACTTCTCAAAGCGATTTTTCACTCAGCATTCACAGGACACGCGGCTATTGCGGGGTTCGCTGGAAGCTCTTTGGCCACCACTATTCATCAAGGAATATCCAGAGCTGCCTACTCTGGGGATATTGGAATAGGATTCGATTCCGTTATTCAAAGTGAAAGTTCTGCAGATCGGCCTGAAACTCAGGCAAAACTATCTATAGTAGGTATGGCTGTGGATAACTTCATCTGCACAATAAGTCTACTTATGGTGCTGGCCTCCGGATCTTGGCTTTTGGGATTGGAAAACGCCTCTCTGACAGTGGAAAAAACTCTCTCAACATACTTTCCTTTTGTGAAAGTTTTTCTCCCTCTATTCTTGTTCGTTACGGGATATACAACGATTACTTCATATTTTCTTGTAGGTAGTAAGTGTGCCGCTTTCTTATACCCAAAACATGGGAAAAAACTGTATCTGGCATATGGAACAATAGCTCTTCCCTTATTCTGTTTCCTATCTCAAAATACTGCGCTTCTCGTGATGTCCGTTTCCGGGGCTCTGTTGCTTTGTTTTAACTTGCTTGGAGTGTTCCTTCTTAGAAAAGAGGTTCGATTTCCTGGAAAAGTTCAACTTCAAGAGACTCAGTTAGAGCCTTCTACTGATTAAATGAGTTTAGATCTTCTAAAGAACGCAACCAGCTATTAGCAAACCAGTTGCGTTTTATTTTTAAAAACAAAGAAAAGAAATAGAAATTAACTTCTATCTTATTATCCAATTAAAATTATAAAATAAATTTATAAAATTAAGTGTTTTATTCTTTTTATGGATAATTGGATACACATAACCCTTGCAGGATGCGGAATTCTTGTCTCTGTAGGCATGATGACTTGTATTTTCCTAGCAATTAGTGTCTTATTGAAAATAAATAAGATCTCTAAATTGTTTGTTAAAATAATGGGGATTATCAACTTTGAAACAAAAATACTGGCTCCTTTGCTGATGGGGAAACGTATTTTCGATTCATTTCTAAAAAAGCGAGAGAAATCTTCTGAGAAAGAATGTATTACATTGGTTTCCCAAGAAGAAGGTTCCCCCAAAAAACTTCCTTGCTTAGCTAAATGGATCGTTCTTGGGTTAGCTATCTGGAAAATCTGTAAACGGAAAAACAAACATTAATCAACTGTTTTGGAAATGAGGAAGTATGTTTAGCAGAAAGCCCCAGAAATGCAAAAGGCCTACAAAACATTTTAAATGGCTAAGAGGAGCCCTATTTGGTGGTTTTGTGGCAACAATAATTACACTTCTTTTTGCCCCCAAAAGTGGAAAACAAACTCGAAGACGTTTCAGTAAGATCCGTAATTCAAGTCAACATCAGGGCAAAACATTAATAAAAAATAGTAAAAACCATGCTCGTGTTTTTGCTAACCACGCAAAAGTTTTAGCAAAAAATCTTTCCAAAGAAATCAAAATCTTTGCTAAATCCATCTCCAATTCTGATCAATAACTCCCTAATCATCAAAACAGACTCAACTTCTTCATCTAACTCAGGAGAAGTTGATTTCTGCATAGTGAGACCCCCTCTAATAACCAACAACAAAAAGATAATGCCCAAAATTCATCCCGAATCGAAAATGGATTAAAAAAAAATTATCATTCACAAATAACTTTATTTTAAGTTCATCTAGATTTTTCATTATGTTATGCTTCCGAGGAGCGACTTCGATTTGAGATTTAGTCCAGAATTAATACGAAAACAGAACTAGGGGTACACCATGACAAAACCGATCTCTTGGAAATCTTTGCTCCCCGTACTATTGTCTTTTTCCAATCTCCATGCATCAACAATAATCCAAGATGCTATTCCCCTAGAAGGCGTTAAAGAAGGCTCTGATCCCTTATTTTTCACTCTTTTAACAACCTCTTCTGAAGGAACAACTTACAGCTTAACCCGAAAAACGATTTTCAAAGACTTCTTATCTACTGACGATAAGAACCACGGCGGAGCCTTCAGAAATATCGAAGGACCCTTAACTTTCTTAGGAAATTCTAGGCTATCATCTATGGCCTTCCACTCTCTTCGTTTAGAATCCGCTTCAGGATCTTCTATTTTCTCAGAAGGCCCCGTTTCTATCTCAAAGATGCGCTCGGTTTCCATTGAGTCTAATGCTTCCAAGGGAGGTGCTATCTTCTCCAAAAATACAGTAGCCTTCGTGGATTCTAATAAACTTTCGTTTATAGGAAATACGGCTAGTGGAAGTGGAGCTGTTATCCTCGTCGACGGTGGGGAACAAACTGGAGCAAAATTCGAAAGAAATTTTGGATGCATTCGATTTGGCAGCAACTCCTGCAGCACCGACGATCTAGAACCCCTAAGAAACCTCAATGGAGCCAATGGAGGAGCTATAGCCGTACTATCCAATAATGCTCTGATTCTGTTTAAAGACAATGATCAAGGTATGATTTTTGAAAACAATCGAGCAGAGAAAGGAGGAGCCCTTTACAATAAGACGGGTAGAACCGATTTTGAAAGCAATTCTGGAGAAATTTTTTTCCACAAAAACACGGCCCATACAGGTGGAGCCATAAATTCTATTTGTTCTTTCTCTAAAAACAAGGATTCCATCCAATTCCTAGAAAATTTTGCCCAAATCAATGGAGGCGCCATAGCTGGCAACCACTGTTCTTTCCGCGGCAACGTAGGCAACATATCATTCAAGGATAATAGCTGCCTGGGCAACGGCGGGGCTATTTGTTCAGGTTCTTTGCTACTAACGGAGAATAAAGACGTTTGTTTCATTAACAACCGATCAAAAAAACACGGTGGAGCTGTCTTCATTGATGCAACACAACCAACCCGCCCCGACATCATCTTATCTGCCGACGAAGGAAGTATTATCTTTAATCAAAACAAAGCCTTGTTTTCTGAAAACAACCCTGAAGCTTCCATTAGGAATGCTCTATACACAGAAGGTATCCCTAGCCAATTTCTGATAGGCGCCAAGAAGGATCATAGTGTCTTATTTTATGATCCTGTTTGCTCTTTAGGAAAAGGAGGTTCTGTAATTATTAATCCATTCGATGCTCAAAAAGGCATCGTTGTTTTTTCTGGGAAGACTTTAACCAAGCAGGAGCAAACAAATCCCGCAAACTTTTCTTCTGTTTTTGAGCAAAGCATGGAATTGGTCCAGGGCACCTTACGTTTGGAGAAAGGGGCTTCCCTATCCGTAAAATCTTTTAACCAAACGGGCGGAGTTTTGAGCCTTAGCTCTGGAACAACTTTGCAAACAACGGGATCCGAGGGTTATTTACTCATCCGAAAATTATGCCTAAACCCTATCGAAGACTCTTCTTTGCCCGCCGTAATAGCCGTCAAAGAAGCTGGCAGTATCACTCTATCGGGAACTCCTGACGTTAAAGATCCTTACGGTATTTTCTATGAAGATCACAAACTAGCCTCTTCTCCTAAAGAAGTTAAAGTTTTGCTTCTAGGAGACTCTATAAACACGGACAAATTCTATATCGATAACATTCGGGTCAATGCTAATCGTTACGGCTACCAAGGATATTGGACTTTTTCTTGGGCGGAAAACAAGTCCAATTCTAGGGTTTTGCAAGCAATCTGGCATCCCTCCGGATATTTCTCCGCCAGCCCCCAAAAATGTGGAGATTTCGTGCCAACAACCTTATGGTCTCTCTTCGACGGCTTGCAAACGATAGAAAAAACTTTTGTGAACAATTACTTAAGCAATAATCATTTGTTTCCATTGCGGTGCATATCGCTTACTTCCTCCCTCAAAGGTTCCATGATGTTCCAAGGAAATTCTTCCAAGATTGCAGGATTTTCTCTTGGGCATATTGGCGGTGATGCTGTCGTGCAGATTCCTTTATCTCCTTCAACAGTCATTTTGGGAAGTATTTCCAAACTTCTTGGGACAATGGAGTCTGGAAGATTCCCAACCAAGAGTAAGAATGATCTATTAGCTGCTACCGTAGCTATTGAAAGTAATGACTGTGCCATAGGGTTACACTCTTCCCTATCCTATGGAGAAGAAACACACAATTCTGAAGATTCCTATTGTTACCGAGGAGTAACAAAAGGCACATGGAAAAATACCGGGTGGAGGGGTTCTACCTATCTCTCTTACTCATACCCTAAATGCTTACACTGGATGAAGCTCACTCCTTTTATTGGGGTGGAATGGTTCAAGGGAATTCAATCTCCTTTTGTTGAAACTGGTTATGACCCAAGAAGATTTTCGCGATCTTGCTTGGAAAACCTTTCTCTTCCATCAGGGGTTGCTATAGAACTACGAAGGTTAGGAAAAAATTGCTCTGCTATGACAAGTTGTAAACTCTATTATAACAGAGAGTTTTATCGTAAAGATCCTGTTTGTGACGTTATCCTTTCTTTGAACAACAAAGAATGGAAAACTAAGGTGTGTGCTGTAGGAAGAGAGACTCTCTCTTTCGAATCGAGCACGATCTTGGCTTTTGATAATCTGTCAATTTCTTTCAAAGGCTCTTCTTCCCAAAGAGATTCTGGCGGCATTAGTCTCTTTGGAAGCGGTTCTATTTCAATTCGATATTAAGTCATCTTTACTTTTCTTCTATAAAGACTTCCTAACAAAAGGGGGTCTTTTTTTCTTTTTTATAAAAAGATCTTAACAAAATAAAACTAAAATATCCCAATTATCAACTAATTTTCATTTTTATTTTAAAAAATAAAATCAAAATAGTTGAAAGGTGATAGAATTTATGTCTCGAAAGTATATCTTTTACATTTTGAGGTTTTTATGAGTATGGGAAATGTTTCTTTTGGCAACAACCCAGGAATTCAAACTCAATCAGGAAATACGACAAATTTGAAAAATGCTTCCGCAGAGGAAAAAAATAGGAGAGTTGCTAGAATTGCCAAGCAAGTTTTAATTATCCTAGCTTCTATTGCAGCAATAGCAGCAGGTATCGCAATTACTATAACTACTGGAGGGGCTGGAGCTGGGGCCTTAGCTTTCTCAGCCCTTGGTCTGGCCGCTTTAGCAAAAACTATGGTCGACGTGGTTAAGGATTCTAGACAGTCTAGAAATCAAGAAATTGTAGAATCTACACAACCTCTCCTAAGGAGATCTTCCTCCTCAAGCTCCCATAGTGGTGGCCACTCTGAAGAAGTTTCCAGATCCGCTAGTAAGAAATCTAGGGAAGAGCAAAAAGCTCGTTGGGAAAAACAAAAAGCTGACAGAGCAGCTAGGGCCGAAGCTAGAGCCAAAAAAATGAGTGAGCTAGAAGAGAAGTCTGGCGCTATGGCTGATGCTGCTAAAGATTTTTCTGATACTGCTAAGGCACTCGCAGATAAAATGCAGAAAAAAGGTAAAAATAAATGGCTTTAACTTTTTAAATTACAACAATGAGAGTAGCCCTTAGAGGGTTACCCTCACTTTTCAAATCTGTTACTTTTAGGTGTATACATGTCCTCTATACAACACTTAAGGAACCCATCCATACCTGAAAACAATCAAAAAAACGAATCATCTCCAGTAGAGAAAAGTATTACTCATCAAAGAATCCTGTCTATTACGACCATAGCATTGGCTGTTTTAGTTGGAGCAGCTACCGTTGCCGCTTCAGCTATCCTGTGCCCCACCACTCCATTTATCATCCTTACCCTGGCTGTGGTTTCATCCTTGATAACAATAACTCTAGTTTGCTCTGTGTTAGATCACCAGAGACGTTCTTATGTTCCTATAGAACCACAAAAACCAGTAGAAGAACCCAAAGCTGTCCCTATAAAACAGACGGAAGAGGAAGTCCGTAAGCCTGTACTCCCAGAAATGCGGGTAATTCCAGTCCCTGAGGCCGAAGTAGAGGAGGAACCTGAAAGATTTAAGCTTCCTGAAAAGCTTAGAGTGGTCTCAGAAGAATCAGAAGCTGCAAAGATTAAGTCAGAGGAAGGCCCTGAAGTTATACATCCTGTCGTAATAAAACTTCCTACCGGAGGAGAGCCAAGATTCGATTACACTACTATCCAAGAACTACTAAATACTGGGTGGACCTTGGAACTTACTGAACAAGATGTTCTCTACAAGTCTTCTCAAAATAAAAATTTGCAGTTATTAACCAAAATATCCTCTGTACACGATCCAAGAGCGACCTACGAAACTCCCGAGCAAATCCGAGAGCTACAAAACTTTGTCGTGTGGGTGCAAGAAACCCGTGCAACCCCGAATTTAGGGAGAGGCAGCAAAGATGTATCGCCAGAGTTTCCGAAAAACATGGATGCTATCCGTATCCCTGTAAAAATGAAGGAGGCTGTTTCCGAACTATGTACAGCAACCCTGAAATCTCCTTGGTTAACCTCAGGACAGACTGTTTCTCTTCCCTATGTTGATATTTCTCCATCTCTCCCTGGACCAAAAGCTATGACGTTTACCAGATTTGTAAAAACACCGGAATCTCTTTCTGAAGTTGAAACCTCATCCTCTCTGTATACTTCTCAATACAAGTCTATTATAGAAAAAAGTTTACAGGCGCTGTCTTCTGATGATGAAACAGAGTCTGGTAGAAAGCGAACCATCCGTCTACCGGTGATGGGCTTACCTTCTCCTGGAGACCCTATTTACAGAGATGAGAAAACTGTGGAAGCTATAAGTTTTATGACTCGGATAGCTCTCTTAAAAGCACTCTCTGAACTTCTTAAATCCCCTGAATCACTTTTAAACCAAACTACTCAAAAATGCATAGTCTGTATCGAGCTTTGTGACGAAGATAACCTTCCCTTAGGAGAGGTTAATGAAGGCTCCCCGTCTTCTCCATCCGAAGAGTCATGGACTGAAGTTAAAGTAGTAACACAACCGATTTCATAAAAACCAAAAACCAGCTTGCGATCTACGAAATCCAGGCTGGTTTCTTTCTTTTCTCTCTTAGCACTTTGTCGATTTTCTACTAGTTTTTACCCTTGCCTAATTTCTCTCGGTATTTTATTTAGACAGTCTAATAGGCAGTTAAATCGATAAAGAGTTCCCTAATTATGAAGTGGCTTTCTGCTACGGCTGTTTTCACCGCAGCACTTCCTTCTCTGATTGCACTTGGAGAAACCAGTGTCACCCTGAACAAGAATAAAACTGGTCTCTCTGTAACAGAATCTACGAATAATTTTACTCAAGTCGCTGACCCATCCGGAACTATATACACGATAGACGGAGACGTCACACTTTCCAGTTACAACTCTGTTCCTCCCCCAACTCCAACTCCTCAACCAGACACAAGTCAAAGCTCTTCTGGTGCCTCTGACTCCCAATCACAACAAAATCAACAATCTGAAACAACAGGAACAACCCCCGCAGTTAAAACAGCAAATCCTGACAGCAAAAAGTATACTCAGGGTGGAGCGTTTCGTAACCCATACGATTACGCTTCTATGGGCATAGTCACAGATCCAGACACTCCAGGATCTTTGACCATTTCTAAAGTCACTGTTCCTGATGAAGGCGGAGGTATTTATTCGAAAGGACCTCTTACTATTGAAGGACTAGACAACCTTACATTCACTGGAAACTCATCACAAAAGGAAGGTGGTGCTATTTTCTGTGAATCAACAACTACAATTGCAGATATCATAGATGCCATCACGTTCACTGGAAACTCTGCTATCGTCCCCACTCCTCCGGCCTCGGAGGGTGCTCAAGCTAACGTCGTTCTAGCTGATCCTCCCGCACCAAGGGGAAATGGGGGCGCCATATCCTCCAAAGGGAAGTTGTTGATAGAAAATTTTGGATCCATGAACCTCAGCAAGAACACAGCCTCTGGTTCTGGGGGAGCTTTTTATTCTGATGGTATCATAGAAATCTCCGGATCACCCGGATCTACTTTTGCCAACGAGAATGCTTCTGGCAAAAATGGAGGAGCTCTAGCTTCGGCGTCCGACATTATTTTACATGACTTGGATTCTGCCAAATTTAGTTCTAACAAATCAGAAGAAAAGGGCGGAGCCATCTACGCTGGAGGATCTGTAACCATATCCGGTGATAAGGGATCTTCCTCTGTTTTCTTTTCAGCCAATAGATCAAAACAAGACGGAGGCGGAGTATATTCTAGTAAAACCACAGATTTCCGTGATGCAAGCGAAATTAAATTTCTTGCAAACACAGCTGGAGTTGTAGCAACCCCAGCTGAAGAAGACGTAAAATCAACTTCTGCGGAGAAATTAGCCAAAACACTTCTGAAAAAAGTAAGTCTACAACTTGCCTCTGAAAAAGATTCTTCCGAGGGCTCCCCAGGAAATGGTGGGGGTCTCTATTCCACTGAAGATATCACAATATCTGGGATACTATCGACAGTCCTATTTCAAGGAAATACTGCAACAGGAGATGGTGGAGGGGCATACGCTAACAAACACTTTAACTGCCAACACACTCGGCGATTACAGTTTGCTAACAACACTGCCACTAAAAGTGGCGGAGGTTTATATTCCAAGGAAAGCATCTCTTGGTCAAATTTATCAGGAACTACTTTATTTAGCTCTAACGTTGCAAGTGAAAAAGGCGGAGGAATTTATGTCGGGGACAGCAAGTCCGTCACCCTTACAAATCTGGAGAAATTAGAACTTTCTGGGAACCAAGCTTCTTCTGGAGGAGCCGTATATGCCCCAGAAGGTTTCACCATTACTTTTGATCCATCTACAGCAACAATCTTACCAGAAACTCCTCCCTATGCTCCGAAACCTGACATCTCAGCTTTTGGAGATGTAATTATCTCTGGGAATAAAGCCACTACAGTCCAGAATTCTCCCGAACAAGTAACCGCTCTACAAGTATCCCAGCCGACCGAGAACCAGGGGGGAGGGATTTATTCCAAAAAAGTTTCTTTCTCCAATCTAAACTCAGTGTCTATTACAGGAAACTCTGCTCAAAAAGGTGGAGGAATCTATTCTACGGAATCCGTTAATTCTCACTCCATTCAAACCCTATCCACAAAAAGGCAAAAAGCTGTTGCGATTAAGGGAGGAATTTCTAGAGAAATCCCCGAAGATTTAAAATCTTCTGATGTGTTATTCGACTACATAGGATCTGTTTCTCTGGCTTCCAACTCTGCTACAGACAGCGGTGGAGGAATTCATGCGAAAGCCGTTTGTTTCAATAATCTCGGGAACCTTTCTCTAACTGGGAATACTGCTCAAGTTTCAGGTGGAGCTATTTACTCCACAGAGAAATTAAATGTGAAAGGAATTACTAACGTATCCGCTTCCAACAACAAAGGGCTCCAATCTGGAGGGGCCATTCATGCAAAAAGTTTTTCTTTAGACACATGTAGAAACGTAAATTTCTCTGGCAATACCGTCACGGTTGCTAAACAAGCTGTTAAAGAATCCTCTACAGACTATGGCGGAGGTGCTATTTATGGAGAAACAGTTACTATTTCTTCCTCCCTTGAAAGTGGCGTATCATTTTTAGAAAATTCGGCCAAAACATTGGCTAGCGCCCAAGAGATTGCTGCTCTTCCTGCGTCTAGCACAGTTGCCTACGGAGGCGGAATTAGCACAAAAACTAGCCTAACATTGAGTGGTAGAACTAACTTTTCTAGCAACGTTGCAGATCAAGGGGGAGCTTTAGCTAGTCAAGGAACAATTGACATTAGCGGTTCTTCCAATTTTTCTGAAAATAAAGCATTAACTGGAGGTGGTGGAGCTATCTATTCTGCGGGCAATTTAACCTTAAAGGGAAGCGCCGTATTCTCCGGGAATACTGCCAAAGAAAAAGGAAGTGCTATCCATTTAAAGTCTTCCCAATCTAACAGTACAACTTCTTCGATTACTGCCACTTCAACTATCTTATTTTCTGATAATATTTCAGCTCCTTCTACGGCTAAGCGTTCTTCTGCAAAGGTTAAGACTGCTCCTTCAGGAGCTGCTATCTTTGGAGAGAAAAACGGATCCTCTACGCCCCCAAAGTTAACATTAACTGCTGACTCGGGCGATATTATTTTTAGAAATAATGCTATAGGGAACACAAGTGATTCTTCTAAATTCTGTAGCATTGGCGGAGATATCGATTTAACCCTTAATGCAAATAAAGGCTCCATTTATTTTTATGATGCGGTAAATACCTCCGGGAGCACTTCTAACACCTGCGAAATAAATAAATCTAATAGCAGTTCCTACTCAGGACAAATTATTTTCTCTGGAACCGAGCACAACAACAAGTCTACTATTGGGCAAAAAGTAGAACTTTGTTCTGGAACATTGATTCTTGACAAAGCAGAGCTAACAGTAAATTCCTTCACACAGACTGGAGGGAACCTAGTAATGGGAGCAGGTAGCGCTCTCATAGCCAAAGGTCCTTCGGCAAATTTTTCTCTTCTTTCAAAGGAAAAAGAAAACCAGAAATTTTCGACCAAAGCTGAAGTTATTCACTCTAGCCATCCACCTGTAAGTCCAAAAAATGCAGGAGCTAATGGAATCACTATTACCAACTTATTTATCGATATCAGTGGATTGATCAATGGAGATGGACAAACAAATGCCCCCAAAATTGATATAGCAGCAGAGAATAGCGGGAGTTCTGTCGACCTATCCAATGCCTCTATCACTATAGTTGACCCAAACGGAGATCTGTACCAAAACCCTGCCCTAGGAAAAAATCTTAATCTTAAACTAATTGACCTTCCCGACAATCATGGAGCAATTACGGGCCTCAAATTATATGGGGATATTAAACCATTGAAGGGTTACATGGGTACATGGGCTCTAAAGACTGGCAGCAATAATCAAATTACTGCTGAGTGGACCTTCGACCGTTATCAGCAGTGGGCATATGTTCCTCGAGAAAGCTCTTACTACTTAAACTCTTTAGTTGGAGCTAGAGCGTCTCTTGTAGCTGTCAAACAAGGGATTTTAAACAACTGCTTATCTTCGGCTCGATTTGATGATCCTTTATACAATGTTGTGTGGACATCAGGAGTAGGAACATTCTTGCAAATTGAAGAACATGCTGGTGCTGCCGCTCTCAACTACAGCTCAAAAGGATATATTGCTGCCTTAGATTCCAAACCCAATCCTGATCTTATCTTAGGGGCTGCGTTCTCTCAAATGTTTGGTAGAACAAAAACAGAGAAAATGCACAAAGATTATGACTATTATAACTCAGAGCACTCCTACCAGACTACGTTCTATGCGGGATGCCCAGTTTATCTACTTTCGAGAAACTATAGAAATAAACGACCTGTTCTCTGGCAAGGGGTTCTAAGTTACGCATACATGAAACACCGTTCCAGAACTTTCTACCCCTCTATATGGGACAAAAACCTTGCTGACTGGCACGACAGAGCCTGGGTTTTGGACAGCCGACTAACTTTCGACTTCCGAGAACCCACTGTAGATTCTTCTGCAAGACTATCCGCATTTTTGGGATGTGAATGCATATCCCTCAGACAGTCTTCTTTCGAAGAAAGTTATTACAACCCAAGAAAATTTGATTCCACCTCATATAGGTACATAGCCCTACCTACTGGTTTTGCTATGGAGGGAACTTTACTTTTGGAATACGCGCTTCTATACAATAAAATGATGGTTGCCTATACCCCTGCCATCTTCAGAAACGAACCTATGGCTAGGTACAAGGTCTTATCGGATGGAACAAAAGGTGTCGTCAGAGGAAACGTACCCCCTAGAAACACAGCTCGTATTGAGCTTCACAACAACACGCAGTTTGCCCCCTGTTGGAGTTTATACGGCTCCTATACCATGGAGGCGGGAGAAAACTCCTTTGTACAGATGCTCAACCTTGGATCTAGGATGGTATTCTGATCCCCGAGGGGAAACGGAGAGGGCGGGATTCGAACCCGCGGTACGCGTTAACGCACACACGCTTTCCAAGCGTGCTCCTTAAGCCACTCGGACACCTCTCCAACGTAGACTCCTATGAGGGACAATCCTTCACAAGGACGCCCAAGCCAACCAAGATATCTCAGCGTTTCATTTTAATCAATACTCCTTGCCTCTAAGGATTAATAATTGTTTCTTAGATCGCCTTCATGGTTTCTGAAAAATAAAAAACTTTCCCTGGAAGATACTTTTTTTTTGAAACGGAAAAGATGACCACTAAACTAAAAAATTTTTATTAAAAGAAAACAAACTTCTCCCTTTATTAAAATTAACCCTCAGTAGGATAATATGCTGACTCAACCCCAAACTTCGTATTCCTAAGAATGTTAATACGAGCTTTTTATATATTCTTGATGTTTCTATTCCTTCCTTCAGTCTCTTTCGGAGAGTCTCCGAAGAAACCGTTGGTTTTGGTAAGCGTTTCCCCTTATAAATTTTTAGTTCGTTCCCTGGCGGGGGATCTCGTAGATGTGGAAGCTGTTGTCCCTGTACCTGCAGACCCTCACAGCTACGAGCCAACGCTCAAACAGGTACAAAAGATGCGCTCGGCATCTTTATGGTTTCTTTCAGGAGAACCCTTTGAAACATCTTGTGCGAAAGCAATTATTTGCAAATCGGTTAATATCAATGACAATGTGAGCGTCATTCCTTTGTCTAATGAAACCCCTTGCAAACACCACAGGCACCTTCTTTATGATACTCATACTTGGTTGAGTCCTAAAAATCTGAAAAAACAAGCCCAACTCGTGGCAGAGAAACTCTCAGAGCTTTTGCCTGATAAGACAGATATAGTGAACGCCAACTATCTAAAAATAATTGCGGAATTAGATTCTTTGGATGAAGAAATCACTCAGGTGACTGCTAAAGCAACCAACCGTTCTATTCTGGTTACTCACCCTGCATTCACATACTTCTGTCACGATTATGGGTTTCGCCAAATACCCATAGAGCACCCCCATAAAAAGGATATCTCCCCCAGAGATCTTGTGAAATTGCTGCAGATTATAAAAAGTAACAATCTTTCTACTCTCGTTTTTTCTCAGCGATCTGGGCACAAAAAAAGTGGACACTTGTTAGCTAAAAAACTCAATATTAAGGAAATTCATCTAGACCCTTATTCCGACGACGTGTTAGAAAATCTGAAATTCATTGCCGCTGAGTTTTCTCATCTATGAGTATTTGTATTTCCGTAGAAAACCTATCTTTTAGTTACACAGATGCTCCTGTATTGGAAAATGTCTCTTGCTCTGTTAATTACGGAGATTACGTAGGTGTTCTGGGTCCTAACGGAGGGGGGAAAAGTACTTTTCTTCTTCTTATGTTAGGGTTATTGAAACCTTCTTCAGGCACGGTAACTATTTATGATCAGCAAGGACAAAAAAATCCCCAGTCTATCATAGGGTGGGTCCCTCAATACTTTTCTTTTGATAAAGCTTTCCCTATTTCCGTTGAAGAAGTTGTGTTAACAGGTCGTATTACTACTCTGAAATGGCATGGACAATACACCAGAAAAGATTATCAAGCTGTAGAGGAAGCCTTAGATCTAGTCGGGCTATCTTCTAAAAAACATTCTTGCTTCTCACATTTATCCGGAGGACAAATGCAGAGGGTCCTGTTGGCTAGAGCCCTATGTTCCAATCCTTCCATTCTTATCCTTGATGAGCCAACAACTAATATTGACACGAAAACTCAAGAATACATTTATTCTATTCTCGTGGAGTTAAATCAGACGCAAACGATTGTAATGGTGACTCACGATCTGCATCATACAACTAAATTTTTCAATAAAATGTTTTATTTAAACAAGACCCTCACACCACTATCACAAAACGATCAAACGGATTTGTATCGTTCCCTACGTTGTTGTAATAACGAGTAGAGGTTTTTGCATGAAATTAGATTTTTTTAAAGAGATGTTCAATCCTCTATTACTAAACTCTTTCTTGGCTGCCCTAGGGGCATCCATATCGGGAGGTATTGTAGGCACATATATTGTGGTTAGACGCATAGTGTCTATTAGTGGTAGTATCTCTCATTCAATGCTTGGAGGAATAGGTCTGACTTTATGGATACAATATCACCTTAACTTAGATATCTCCCCTGTTTATGGAGCTTTGGTGGGTTCCATTTTTCTTTCTATCTTTATCGGCAAAATACACTTGAAGTACCGAGAAAGGGAAGATGCTCTTATAGCCATGATTTGGTCCGTAGGGATGGCTGTAGGTATTATATTGTTTTCTATGATTCCAGGATTCAATTCAGAGCTTATAGATTTTCTTTTAGGAAATATTCTTTGGATAAATGGGAAAGACTTAAAAACCTTGTTTATACTAGACGCCGTGATCATTATCACGACAATATTCTGCCACAATAGATTCAAAGCTTTCTGCTTCGATGAAAAATATATGACCCTTAGAGGTCAGTCTCCACAAAAGTGGTATTTCCTACTTCTGACCCTTGTAGCTGCAGCCATCGTACTTCTCATTTACACTATGGGTATTATACTCATGTTAAGCATGCTCGTCCTACCAGTAACTATAGCATGCAAATTCTCCTACAAGATGACAAGAATTATGATTGTATCTTCTCTTCTCAACATAATTTTTTCTTTTTCAGGCATTATCGCTGCCTACTTTTTAGATCTTCCCGTAGGCCCTACTATAGCTTTGTTAATGGGAATTTTCTATGGATTGAGCCTCTGTATTAAAACTTCTGTCAAAGCCTGAATACCTTGCCCTGTCTTCCCAGACACAAGGATAAACTCAAAGCTAGGAAACTCTTTGGCAAATAAGTTCATCGTGGCTTCTTCTTCATCTTCGAGTAATTCATCTACCTTATTCAAAGCCACAATAGCATCTTTTTCTAAAAGTTCAGGATTATAGAGTCTCAATTCTTTCCTAAGAGTCTTTAAATCTTCCACAGGATTCTTTCTTTCAAAACAAGATACATCCACAACATAAAGAAGTAGGCCCGTACGCTCAATGTGTCTTAAGAAATCTAGCCCAAGTCCTTTGTTATCGTGAGCACCCTGAATAATTCCTGGAATATCGGCTACAATTAAAGGTTTTTGATACTGATTAGTACGGGTAAGAAGACCTAAAGAGGGTCTGAGAGTCGTAAAAGGATAAGCTCCAACTTTTACCTCTGTATATGTCATCGCATTAAGTAATGTTGATTTTCCTGCATTGGGAAAACCTACAAGCCCTATGTGGGCAATCAATTTTAGTTCTAATTCTATGCGCAAAATTTCACCCGGCCTACCTGGGGTACACTGTGTAGGAGCTCTATTGGTAGAGCTTTTAAAATGAGAGTTTCCCTTCCCCCCTCGACCTCCTCGGCAAACAATAAGCTCTTCACCTTCTCGGACAAAATCTTTGATAAGCTCCCCAGTTTCTGCATTTTTTAATAAAGTGCCTGGAGGGACGGCTAGCACTAAATTCTTGCCGTTCCTGCCAGACCTATTATTTGAAGCCCCGGGTCGTCCATCTTCAGCTTTTAAAAATCGCAAGTTCTTATAAGCCTCGAAACAATAAACATGATTATCCGTACGTACAATAACAGATCCCCCGTTACCTCCGTTACCCCCATAGGGTCCTCCCTTGGGTAGGTACTTTTCTTTACGCCAAGCAACAACGCCGTTGCCACCCTTCCCAGCGCGAAGCTCTAAAACAACCTTATCAGTGAACAAGACCAAACCTCAAACCATAGAAAACAAAAAACCCCGTTCAACCAAGGAGATGGAAACAACGGAGTTCAGTAAGAAAACAAAAAGTGTGATTTTGTTTAGCTTTTTACTTGCTAGCAGCTGGTAAAACGGAAACGTAGGTACGGTTCGTTTTTTTCATAGAAACGAACCCATCAACTAAAGCGAACAGAGTGTCGTCCTTACCTCTTCCAACATTTTTGGAAGGTCTCCACTTCGTTCCTCGCTGCCTAACTAAGATACTTCCAGTAGTGACGTATTGACCACAACCAACTTTCATTCCCAAACGCTTTGACTCGGAATCTCTTCCGTTACGGCTGGCTCCCTGTCCTTTCTTATGTGCCATCTTACACTACCCCGATTTTACAACGACAACTCACGGATCTTTACTCTGACATAGTTTTGTCTATGACCAAGTTTCCTATGACAATTCTTTCTTTTTTTATACTTATAAGCAGTCACTTTTGGACCTTTTACACAACCCAAAATATCTGCTATAACGCTAGCCTTCCCTAGAAGAGGGTTTCCTATTTTGACCTCTTTACCATTACAGGAAAACAATACTTCGGAGAAAACGTGAGTCCCAGAATCCACTGCAATGTCACTGGTCATCTCTACATCCACAACATCCCCAGCAGAAACTTTGTATTGCTTACCGCCAGCCTGAATTATAGCATAAGCTTCCATTCCTAAATCCCTATTACTGAATCAACCGCAAACCCGCTACCACTAAGAATACTTAGGCCAAAAAACCCCAACGGACTTAAACCTACTTATTGCGGGTCTGAAAGACGAGCTTTACTTCAAATTTGAGATCTTAACCCCAAAATGGCCAGAGCCGGGATCGAACCGACGACACAAGGATCTTCAGTCCTCTGCTCTACCAGCTGAGCTATCTAGCCACAGAACTCGGAAGCACAATAATAAGAAAACGTTCTGATTATTGGCAATCAAATTCCCAATAATTATTGACAAAGTTGTTATCTAAGATATTATCTCTTCCCGAAATTTTTTTTACTCCGCTATTAGCATTTTCTCTCTCCCATAAACCATTAGATGTAAAATTCTTTTAAAAAAGAAACCGATGGATTACCATCACTAACTCTAGAGAGGACTGGCGGATAGGTTTTCGTTTAAAAATTGAGGCTTTTAAATATGCAAGGTAATCCCGAGTGGATAGTTAGGACTGGCATGGGCCAGGATAGTCATCGTTTCCTACCTGAGGGCTCGACTAAGCCATGTATCCTTGGAGGAGTTATTTTTGAAGATGTCCCCGGATTTCAGGCTAATTCTGATGGGGATGTGATTTTTCATGCTTTGTGTAATGCGCTCACTTCAATCACTCAAAACATTATTTTGGGCAAAGTGGCAGATGAACTGCTCAATTCTAGAGGCATCACGGATAGTGGGGTTTACCTTGAGGAAGCCGTCAATAGTCTAAAACCTAACCAGCATATTTCCCATGTAGCTATAACCCTAGAAGGCAGTAGACCTCGGTTTCTCCCAAAGGCCTTGCTTGTAAGAGAAAGTGTATCTTCTGCTCTAAAAATTCCTTTGGAGTCTGTAGGAATTACAGTCACCTCTGGAGAGGGGCTAAGCGACTACGGCTGTGGTGATGGGGTCTTGTGTTTTTGTATTGTTACGGTTATGGAGAAGGTGGAAGATTCCTAGTAAACATCTGCTACAAAGCGTTTAGTTTTCCTGAATTCTTTAAACGTCTCTTTGCCGAGAATTATCTCTAGAGTTTTCCTTATTTCTGCTCCCATAAGCTTGCTACCGCAAACGAAAATGTGAGCACCAGAAGCGCATGCGTTCTGGATTTGGGTGCTCTTTTCTAGGACTTTATCCTGCACATATACTTTTTGATCATTTTCTCTAGAAAACGCCAAGTGGACCTCTAACAATTCTTGATCACAGCATCTTTGCCAAAAATCTTCGTAATAGAAATCGCTGTTACGCTTGCGCTCCCCAAAGAAGAGATAATTTTTAGCGCGCTCTTGAAGATACAATCTTTCCTGCATGAATGCTCTGTACGGAGCTATTCCTGTTCCTGCCCCTATCATAATTAGAGGCTTTCCTTGATTGTTTTCGTTTAAAGTAAAATGTTGAGTAGGACTGATGTACCCCTGTATCTCTTCATTTTCTTGTATTCTATTACAAATATAGGAAGAGCAAACACCTGGCCACGAAGAATGCGCTCCTTTAACGAGAATAGAACGTACAGTAAGTTCTAAAGAATCTCTGTCCCATAATGGAGAAGATGCTATCGAATAAAATCGAGGAAGTAATGGAGAAAAAAGTGAAGTGACATCCTCTAAACGTATTTTTGGTCGATATTCGAGAAGCAACTCCCTCAAAGAGACTTTCCTTCCGTCTTTTTGGACACAACTCTCTTCAGAAAACAAGCTCCTAGAAAATTCTGAGAGCCTATCCAAGTCAGCTCTTTTGGTAAGAAAGGTTTTTGCATCAAAAACTTTATTCGTTCTAGGATCGAGAAGAGGGCTTTCCCCTCGCAAAGAAAGGGCATCCAAGAGAGCGTCAACAGCCTCGGGATCATTTTCGGGGAGTATTGCTAAAGAATCCCCTACGCGGTATTGAAGCGCCCCAACATTTTTTACGGAAAACTTAAGAGAATATACCAACTCCTCATTCCCACTTACTTCGTCCCTTTTTGTCAATAAGGAACGCTCTTTCAAGACAAAACCCAGGAGAGAAGCATCTCTATCGCTCATAAATGCTAATTGGCAGTAAACAAACCTTATTAGGAAGCTTTAATCTTAATATCAACTCCAGCAGGCAAAGAAAGCGTCTTGAGAGCGTCTATTGTCTTCCCGGTAGGAGCTAAAATGTCAATAAGTCTCTTGTGTGTTCGAATCTCAAACTGCTCTCTAGACTTTTTATCTACATGCGGAGATCGCAAAACAGTATAGACTTCTCTTTTTGTTGGCAAAGGTATAGGCCCGACGATTACAGCTCCGGTCCTTTTTGCTGTCTCAACAATATCAGCCGTGGAGCGATCCAACTGAGTCTGATCAAATCCCTTCAATCGGATTCGAATTTTTTGTTTTTGCTGCTTCATGAATACCCTTCTATTTCTTTGTAATCTCGTCCTGGAGCTTTTGAGGAACCTTTGAAAAGAATGCAGGCTCCATCGTAGAGGTTGCTCGACCTGATGTTAAAGAACGCAGAGAAGTTGTATAACCAAACATCTCGCTCAAAGGCACTTCAGAACCCACTTGAGCCATTCCTTTGGAACTCTCTTGCCCCAAAATCTTTCCTCGACGACGGTTTAAATCTCCGATAACATCTCCAAGATTATCCTCTGGGGTTACAACGGTCACTTTCATAATTGGTTCCAAAATGACCGGCTTAGCTTTACGACAAGCCTCCTTCACAGCCATAGAACCACATATTTTGAATGCCATCTCACTAGAGTCTACCTCGTGATAGGATCCAAACACGATACTCACTTTGACATCGACCAAACCATAACCAGCCAAAACACCACTGGATAGCCCCTCTTCTATTCCTTTGATTACCGCAGGAATATACTCCTTAGGGATAACCCCTCCGACAATCTTGCTAACAATCTCGTTACCCTTTCCTGGCTCATTAGGTTCAATTTCCAAACAGACGTGAGCATATTGTCCTCGCCCTCCAGACTGCTTAACGTATTTGGTCTCACTGCTTCCTGAAGTGGTAATAGTCTCTTTGTAAGAAACTTGAGGCCTTCCAACATTAGCATCTACTTTAAATTCTCGGATCATCCGATCTCGAAGAATATCTAAATGCAACTCACCCATTCCAGAAATGATAGTCTGTCCAGTCTCTTCATTCGTCGAGACGCGGAACGTAGGATCTTCCTCCGAGAGAGCGCTCAAAGCCTGTGCCAACTTCTCTCTATCCCCTTTGGATTTCGGCTCAATAGCCATATCTATTACGGGCTCAGGAAATTCTATTTTTTCTAGAACTATCTCGTCGCCCTCACTACATAATGTGTCCCCTGTAACGGAAAATTTCAAACCTACACAAGCTCCGATGTCCCCAACAGTAAACTCTTCTTTGTCAGTTCTCTCGTTCGCGTGCATTTCCAGCAACCGAGATATTCTCTCTTTTTTGTCCTTTGTAGAATTAAGAACTGTAGAACCTTTTTTAAGAGTTCCAGAATAAATTCTTAAGAAGGTAATCCTACCTACGTAAGGATCACTCATAATCTTGAAGGCCAAAGCAGCCAAAGGACCGTCAGCTCTGGGCTCTAAGAGAATTTCTTCTCCCGTTTCTAGATTAATACCACGGAGCTTACCCCTGTCTAAAGGAGAGGGCAACCACTTGACAATCACATCGAGCAATTGCTGAACACCTTTGTTTTTAAACGCACTCCCACAAAGAACTGGATTGATCTTGTTTGCAATAACCCCTTTTCTCATCACTGCATGTATCTCATCCTCAGTGATGGAGTCTGGATTCTCCAAAACTTTCTCCATGAACACTTCATCAGTCTCATCAACAGTAGCCAACTCTTCTAGAAGCTTCTCACGAAGCTCTTCCACCTGATCTTTTAACTCTTCTGGAACTTCTTTTTCCTCCCACTTGGCTCCTAAAGTCTCATCCAAAAAGTACAAAGCCTTTCTCGAAATAATATCGACCATTCCGACAAACTGACTCTCAGAACCAATAGGACAATGAACAGGAACTGCGTTAGCCCCAAGCTTCTCTTTCATAGACTCAACGGCAGCAAAATAGTCAGCCCCCATACGATCCATCTTATTGACAAAAGCAATCCTAGGAACCCCATACTTATCAGCTTGGCGCCATACAGTCTCCGATTGAGGCTCGACCCCAGAAACAGCATCAAAAACAGCCACCGCCCCATCCAAAACTCGGAGCGACCTCTCCACCTCAATAGTAAAGTCTACGTGACCAGGAGTATCGATGATATTGATCTTGGCTCCCAACCAAAAAACTGTGGTAGCAGCAGAAGTAATCGTAATACCCCTTTCCTGCTCTTGCTCCATCCAGTCCATAGTGGCACCACCCTCATGAACCTCACCAATTTTGTGAGTCCTTCCGGCATAGTACAATATCCTTTCGGTCGTTGTTGTCTTACCCGCATCAATATGAGCCATGATGCCGATGTTTCTTACGTCCGCTAAATCGAAATTCCCTTTACTCATCTACTTACTAACCCAACCAATTACCGACTACCATTTATAGTGCGCAAAAGCCTTATTAGCTTCAGCCATCCTGTGAGTGTCTTCTCGCTTCTTAATCGTCGCGCCCTGCTTGTTAAAGCAATCCACCAACTCTGCGGCTAAACCAACTTCCATACTTTTACCAGCCTTGGCTCTAGCATGCTTGATAATCCACTGCATAGCTAAACAGTTTCTTCTATCTGGAGCCACCTCCACAGGCACCTGGTAAGTAGCACCCCCAACTCGACGAGATCGCACCTCAAGAATAGGCCGAGCATTCTCCAACGCCTCTTCAAAAGCATCCATCACGCTCTCCGCCCCAACCTTCTTGGCAAAACGATCCAAGGCGCCATAGACAATCTTTCTGGCCTTAGACTTCTTCCCATGCAACATCAACTTGTTAATAAAGCGCTCAAGAATAACGCTCCCATAAACGGGATCCCCTGGAATTATACGCTTCTCGGCAGAATGCCTTCTCGACATATGGTAAACCTCTAAAAATTCTTCTTGTTAGAACAAACAACGCAAACTACATAAGATCGCTATTATTTAGGACGCTTCGCCCCATAACGAGAGCGACTTTGCTTCCTATTCTTTACTGCAGCACAGTCAAGAGTTCCCCTCACAATGTGATAACGCACACCAGGAAGATCTTTTACCCTCCCACCTTGAACAAGCACTATACTGTGCTCCTGAAGGTTATGCCCCTCTCCACCAATGTAAGCAATAACTTCCTGCCCATTGGACAAGCGAACCCAAGCAACCTTACGCAAAGCCGAGTTCGGTTTCTTCGGAGTCTTTGTCTTAACCTGCAGACAAACACCCCTTCTCTGAGGGCAACGCTGCAAAGCAGGAGACTTTTTCCTGCCCACTGTAGATTTTCGTCCTTTACGAATTAACTGATTTATGGTCGGCATGATCCTTATCTCGATTCAACCTTTCTATAAGCGGAGAACTATAGAGTAAGGAACGTTTGTTTGCAAGGAGTTATTTCAGGAACGATCTCTTTCTGAGTTATGAAAAAGATTGTTATAAAAAAAGTAAAAGTTCTTTTTAAAAACTTCTTTTTTACGCTAAACTCTCTTCGCTGGAAAGCGACTCGGCGCAGCTTACGCAATATTCCGATCGGGCCCCATTCAAGTAACCAAACATGAACCCAGTTCGGAACATCTCGGCCTTCTCTTGACTGGCGAAATGTCTTTGACATACCCCAGGGTTGCTCGGGTCAGAGATGAAGAATATTTTTGAATTATCATCCTTAATCACTACTAGCTTGCGAAATTTAGATAAAAACTTACACGCTTCTAGCGGAGATCCCATTCCGGTAAAAATCCCTGCAGACTCCCCGGACAAAAATATCACGTCCACTTGAGGCAGCAAACGCCAAAACCTCAATCGCAGTTCCCTTACCGCCAATTGGTCTGACATGTCAAGAATAACGCGATTCTCCCGATCCTTGGAAATCCTTAGGACCTTCTCCACGTAGTCATCATAGAAAAGAAGATGGCCATCCACTAAGGTATGTTCATTGTATCCAAATTTGGAAGAGTCTATCCCTTTCTTAACTAAATCCTCGATGCCAGTTACAGAATAGCAAGAAGCTCTTTTCCCGCTAGGGGAATATAGAGAGAGCTGTACCTTAGCTGCCTCGTTCTCCATAGGACCACGTTTTTCAAGGTGGTCCACACATAAAATCCCTAACCGAGATAACTGCTTTTTTAAATTGCTAACAGGTTCCCTCCTCTTAGAAGGTACTGGCCTATCATATTCCGATTCGTACTCCATCACAATCTTACGTATCGTAGCAATATCAGCAATGCTAGGATCTCCAATTCTAAGACCCGACCTCACAAGAAAATCTTCACTAACCTCCAAAGCAATATCGACA